>JBJOMF010000001.1:0-6605 GCA_046052505.1 Bacteroidota bacterium
GGTCGCCGTAGTCACGGGCTGTAAGAGAAATAAGCCCTGGCGCGGACCAGGCAGGCATGGATTGCGGGACAGGTCGTATTTTTGAGCGCGAATCCTTGCGGTATATCAAAAACACCACGACCATGGCCCGTTCCAAGACCTTGCTCGCGATCATCTGGCTTGTGATCCTCCAGTCTACAGCCGCCTCGGCTCAGAAGTCGAGCAACAAGACCCCTACGGCGGTGGAAGTCCTGCAGTACGCCACTACGGTGCAATCGGGTCTCAAGCCAATGGCACAACCGGTAACCGCCGGCTCCCGGGTGGATCTGGAGATGGTCAATGTCCGGCTCAGGGAAGGGCGCCGCATCGTTGAAGATGCCTTGCTCGCCGGGGAGCAGATGACCGAAAGCCAGGCGGCCGATTTCCATCGTCGAATGGAAATGGTATCCAGTGATCTGGTGGGTCTGACTTCAAGGGACAGGGGAAATCGGTGTGCCTCCTCATGCTACAAAAATTATGCGAAGGGGGGGCCTTCACGTATCTGGAACATGTTCACCTGTTTGGCCATCTGTCTGGGTCAGTGATCCTATTGCCATCGTACCGCGCGGAAAACGATCTGCCGGTAATCATCTTTCTCATAGAGCACGCCGATCTTCCTTCGGTCCAGTTCCACCAGGTCCGAATAGGCGGTATAGTCCCTTTTACTGTTCGGGTCCGGGTCCTGATCGACCGGTATTCGCACCGGCCATGAACGGCCGGCATCCGGGCTCATCCGCAGGGTAAGTCGGTCACGTCTGGCCGTATCTGCCGGATTGCAAAAGGCAATCCAGTTGCTGTTTCTCGGTTGCCGCAGGTTCAGCAAACTGCCCTGGCATACCGGATCGGGGAGGGACCGGTCGTACCCGGAACTGTCCCAACGCATGCCTCCGTCCGGACTGAATGCAAGGATCCGGGCTTTTATATCGCCCGCTTGATTACGCGCGTTCAGAAGCAGGCCGCCGTTCGGCAGTTCAGCCGCCATGGCCTCATTGCTTCCCGGTAGGGGTACGGTTTCCGACAGGTCGAACCTGTTCCCATGGTCATCCGTAAAATATCCATGTGAAGCATAGTGCCGGAACCGGGCTTGCGGTGGGCCGGCCGAGTGGTTGGCTGCCACATAGATGCGGCCCCTGTACGGGCCTTCAGTGAACTGCAATGCATGTCCGGGGGTATTGGCATAGGTGCGCCAATCTTCGGGGAACACATAGGCAGGGTTCCGTTCCGGTCGATTGGGGCGGTGCACCTGCCCGGTGATATTCACGGGCTCCGACCAGGTATGGCCTCCATCCGTTGAGGTTATATAATGGCACTCCCGCAGGCCCCGTCCCCTGGCTACTGCAGCTTCGTCGGCATTCCCGGTATTATAGAAAAGGAAAAGACGTCCTTGCGGATAGGCCGGATCCAGTCGGTCTACCACCGGTGCGGGATTCCCTGCCTGCAGGGAATCGACATCGGCGATCACCTGCAGGGCAGACCAGCTGCGTCCCTTGTCGGTACTGCGCTTCATGACGATGTCGATATCGCCAAAATCGGCCGATCCGGTACGGCGCCCCTCGCAGAACGCCAGCAATTCTCCCTTTCTCCATTCAACAATCGCCGGGATGCGAAAGGTCCGGTAGCCTTCCGAGCCGGAGCTGAATACGATGGTCGCCTGAGAGTCCGCTCGTGTTGTCAGGAACAGTGCGGTCAGCAGAAGTAATAGGTGGTTCATAGAATGAACAGGTATGTGATGTAAGGTACGGGTTAGCATGCGAAGGGCGTCCTCATGCTGTTGATCGCTCAGTCACGCAATCGTTCGGCAAGGCTCACAAAGGTCTCATAGGGGCCTTTGTCTGCGAAACTGTTGGAGAGCCAAGCCGGTAAGCTTCCGCCCGCATCCACCTGTATGATATAACTGATATGGAGGGATCCCGGTTCTGGCATAGTGACCTTCCACCAGGCCCGGTAATAGGGGACTCTGACGTGTCCCGGGATCTCAGGCACCATGTCTGGCTGATGGCTTCCGACGATGGTCAGAAACCTGGGCAAACTGTCCGTCCGGATCTGCATCCGGATCGCCAGGTCCCGATTCGAAACCGGGAACGGCATGGATATCTCCGAAAAGTATACGAAATCAAGAGGCGTATAGCGTTTTACCAGTACGGCTTTCTTGTTGCGGTAGATCCAGTCGGGAAAACCTGATACATCACTCAGGATGGCGATCAGTTTCGGATAGGTCCCCGCAACGGTACATTCCACCCGTACGGCTTTGTATGAACGTCCGGGGATATCCGATAGATAGACGCTGATCCCCTTCTGTTGGCGTTCCAGTTTCCAGTGGTATTGACCCCTTGCGGCCATCAGGGTCAGTGTCAGGAGCGTAGCGAAAAGAGATCGTTTCATAGGGAGCTTGGCAACGGGATAAAGGTACGTCGTGTATCCTGCAGATCGCTATTCCGATTTGGGTCACCGATCATCGGGAGGGTCATTACCGATCCAATGAGACCGCCATTCCTTCAGGCATGTGTCTACCTCCTCATCCTGCAATTGCGGAAAATCACGGTAAAAGGCGCCGACTCCCTGAAAGAATTCGGGTATCAGCACCGCGACCACTTCATCCGCTTCGGTTCGGAGTTTAGCCACAGCCTGCTCGGAGGCCACGGGTGCGGCGATCACAATGCGGGCCGGTCGGCTCTTCCGCAGTACCCGGATCGTGGCCAGCAGGGTATTTCCGGTGGCGATACCATCATCCACCACGATCAGGGTCTTTCCGCGATAGGGAACGGGTTCCCTATCGCCCATGAACCGCTGTTTCATATTCAGGAGCTGCTGCCGGACCTTATCGAGTTCCCGTATGATGTAGGAGTCGCCAACATCGGCATGGGGAACAATGAAATGATCGGCGAGGCTCGCCGCTCCGATGGCATACTCCTTGTTCATCGGATGACCGATCTTCTTGGTCAGGATCAGGTCCATCTGCCAGCCAAGTGCCACTGCGACTTCATAGGCTACGGGGACACCTCCTCTGGGTACGGCCAGAACCAGACCGGGTGGGTCCTTGTAGCTTCGAAGCAAGTGTGCCAATTGCCTCCCCGCATCGCGGCGATCGGAGAAATACAGGAGTTGATTCACGCTGTTGTTGAAAGCGGTTTCCGGTCAGTCTTCGATCAGGACCGGGTTCCTGGCCTTGGGATTGATCTCGAACAGGGCCAACTGGGTGAGCCGGTCATCCACCTGCTTTTCATTCGCCTCGGCCTCCCGGAACAAGGCAGCTGCGTCCGGCATCTCCAGTGCCGTAGCATAGGCGGCAGCCGTTCCATACAAGCTGATCTTGTAATGATTGATCAACTGAATGGAGGCCAGCAAGCAGGCATCCCGTACTTCGGTGTCGCTGCAGCAGGCACGTTTTTCTGCTGCTTCCTCCAGAAAAGCGCTCATCACCCGGCTTTGGTTGTGGAGCGACCGGATCCCTTCCGTGGCGATGAAGGCATTGAAACGATCGATGTGCCGGTTCACTTGTTCAAGGTAGCGGCGAAGGACCTCTTTCAGCTTCAGGGAAGAGGCTTCGTCGATCCATCCGGGTAGCTGTTGCCTCAGCTGAACTTCCGCATGGCTGAACCTTCGGGCATCAAGGTCGAGCAATTCGTGCAGGGTGCAAACCTGTTGCAAGGTGTTATCTTTCATGGCAGGCCATTTTCGGTAATTTATAGGGCAGGATACGTGAGGCGCATTGATCAGTGTCAAATGCCCGTGTGAGACTTCTCAAGGGGCTTGGCCATTGGCGGTCGGTACATTGATGTGCCGTCGTTAGACACGGCCTTAAGACATGACAGATAAAAAAAAGAAAGCTCCCGAACCCCGGCCCGTAGTTCCCTATCCCGGAAAACGTTCGGAGAATGATCCCAATGTGGTTCCCGAAGCCCCACCCGATCCGGAGGAAGCATTGGAGCTACTGCCGGATGAGGACCCGTTCGAATCCCCAAAGGAGGATGAACCGGCTCCGGGAGAACGACCCTGAACGAGGGAGTGGATAAACACGCTGTATGTTACACCGGGATGAAGCGATCGACTATGCCCTGCTACGTCTGGGCAGTCCTGTTTTCCGGGACGGGGGAGCGATCCCTCAGAAATATACCTGTGACGGTGCCGATGTGAGTCCGCCGTTGGATATCACCGGCATTCCGGAAGAAGCGGTGTGTCTGGCCCTTATCCTGGACGATCCCGATGCACCCAGGGGGACCTGGCTCCACTGGCTGGCATGGAACATACCGCTAACCCGGCACCTGAAAGAAGGTCACGTGCATGGGGTTTCGGGTACCAACGATTTTGGTCATGTTAGGTATAATGGTCCCTGTCCGCCCTCGGGCATTCATCATTACCGCTTCAAGATCTATGCGCTCGACCGGTTACTGGACCTCCCTGCCGGAAGCCGACTTCCCGAACTGCAGGAGGCTATGGCGGGGCATATACTCGCCTTTGGGGAAATGACCGGTACCAGCCATGGTGCCCGGTGAACAGAAGGGAATGAATGGGGTGCTCTCAGAGCGGTGCTGCCAGCAAAGGTATATTGGTGTGATAAGACATCTTACGGGTCATACTGGAAGTGAACAGTGATTGCAGGATGCTGCGGCGGTGCGTCAGCATGGCCACGATATCGATCTGGTTGTTATCGATCCAGTGCTGCAGGTTGTCACGAAAAATCGTTCCTGACAGGTGAACGGCATGAATCTCGAGTTTCGGATATTCCGCTTTGAGAAGGTCCCGGAACGCCTCGATACGGTCCTCGTGTTTCAGATAGTCCTCCACGTAATCATCATTGGTGTCGGTGAAGATCGTCACCTGCAGTGATGCCCCAAAAAGATCGGCCATCCGAATCACGGGCTGGATAGCTTGTCGGACCTCGGCGTGAAACTCATTCACGGCCAGCAGGATCTTTTGGGGCAGCTTCCATTCGCCGAGCAGGGGAATGGCCAGCACGGGTACCGGACACCGCCCGATCAGGCCCGCTGTGCGGCTGCCATATAAAACTTCTCTGAGTCCGCTGCTGCCTACCGTTCCCATCACGACCAGGTCGATTCCGTATTGTTTCACGGCATCCAGGATGCTGGGAATCGTGGAATCGCCGAACACATCGGTCCGGATCCGGAATTTCTCCGACTCCCAAATGCTGTTCTGTACCTGTTCCAGTCGCGCCTTGGCGCGTTCGATGGTGTCCTCGCTCTGATAAGACTCTACGGCATGGATCAGGATGACCTCCGCAACGGATCGCTTGGCGATCTGCAGGGCATAGTTAAGGGCCTTGTCGGCATTTGGGGAAAAATCGGTTGGTACGAGTATGCGTTTCATCGGTTGGGTTTGCGGGATAAAAAAGGTGAAAAAACGGCTCTTTCACTTTGATGCCGGTCATCCGGATACATGATTTTTGGTTCCGGATACCTATTCCCGTTACTTTTGTCCAAACGCATTGTATGAAGACCTTGCTACTCCTGTCCGTGGGCATCCTAAGCCTGGGACCGCTTTCCGCCCAAACACTGCGCGACACGCCGGACAGCACAAAAAAGTTGATACGGGTGGAGGCTTCCTGCGGCGAGTGCCAGTTCAAGATGCCGGGCAAGGGCTGTCACCTGGCGGTCCGTATCGACGGGAAATCATATTTCGTGGACGGAACCAGTATCGACGATCATGGCGATGCACATGGCGAGCATGGTTTTTGTGAGACGGTCCGAAAGGCCAATGTGCAGGGGGCCGTTGTTGACAATCGCTTCAAGGTGACCTATTTCCGTATTCAGCCGGTGGAGAAAAAGCGCTCCGATACTCCTCCGGGGCAACGTTGAGCATTGGATCGGTGCTGTTTTAAGGGTTCGGCAGGCAACCAATGGCGGCTCGGACGTATCTTTCCGGTGCAATGAGATTCTTCCCAGTTACGAACTTTTCCTTTTTACCCCTGCTGCTGGCGGGGTATCTGATGCAGCTGCCCGAGGCGGAAATGCGTTCCCCCACGCATTCTACGCGATTCGACGGGCCCTATGTACTCCATAAGAACGGCCGTGTGCAGGTGACTTATATCGATGATGAGCACGGTGTCAAACGACTTCGACAGGAGATGGTACCGTCCGCGGAGGCCGGGTCCCTGAACCTGGAAGTGGCTACGGATGAGCCGGGTAAATTCTTTTCGGTGCGGCTTCGGAGCCAGATCGCCCCGGAGAAGCCGGAGCATCCGATGCCGGATAAGATGTTCGTGGTGTCCGACCTGGAAGGCAATTTCGCTGCATTCCGGAAATTATTGCAGGCCGGGGGCGTCATCGATGCCAGTTACCGGTGGACCTATGGCAACGGACGGTTGGTGCTGGTCGGTGATTTTGTGGACCGGGGTGATCAGGTGACTGAACTGCTGTGGCTGATCTATTCTTTGGAGGACCAGGCACGTTCCCAGGGGGGGTACGTTCATTACATTCTGGGCAATCATGAGATCATGAATCTTAGCGGTGACCTTCGGTACCTGCACCCCAAATACGCGCAGGCGGCAGCCTTGATGCAGACCGGTTTCACCCAGTTGTACGGGGAGCAATCGGAGCTGGGACGCTGGCTCCGTTCCAAGAACGTGGTCG
>JBJOMF010000002.1:0-9210 GCA_046052505.1 Bacteroidota bacterium
CTGTAAGAAAGGCGGTGAATCCAAGAAAGACTGCTGTACCAAGGACGGCAAGTGCAGCATGGAAGGCCATGACGGCAAGGACTGCTGCAAGAAATCCCGCAAATAACGGTCCCCGTTACCGGTCATGAAAACAGTCTGGTGGGTGCTTCCGGCTCTGGTAGGGCTGGCCACCCGGGCAAATGCCCAGTTCAGCCAAGCGGAACTGCAGGCTACAGGCCTCACATGTGCCATGTGCAGTAATGCGGTCAATCGTTCCCTGCAGCAGGTATCGTTCGTCGATTCCGTGCGTCCAGATATACGGAATTCATCATTTTTCCTGCGCTTTCATGAAGATCGGGCCACGGATCCCGATGCGCTGAAACGCGCTGTCGAAGATGCCGGCTTTTCTGTGGGGGCGCTACGACTCACCGGCCGGATTCCCTCCATACGACTGGGGAAGGACCATCATCTTCGGATGGGGTCCCTGTTCCTGGTATTCCTGAATGCGGAGGGTCGTACCCTGGAAGGTGAACATTCGTTGACCGTCGTGGACCGAGGCTTTGTTTCTGAGAAGCAGTTCAGGAAGTATGGTTCTTCGAACCGGCTGCCCTGCCTGCAGACCGGTATCGCGGCATCCTGCTGTGAAGCGGCCGGGGCCCGCCCGGGTGAGAAGGTCTATCATGTCATTTTATGAATCCCTCCGTTCCCCGTCATAGGACGGGGAACGGATTTTTATTGTACCGATCATGCGTATTCTTTTCCTCATCAGCATTGTTCTTCTCGCGATAAGGCCGGGTGCCATCCATGCGCAGACCCCTTCCGTTGGAACGCGTCAGGGGCAGTTGGCCACCGACGTGGCACTGCCTACTATACAGGGCGATACGTTGCGCCTATCGAATTTCCGGGGGCAGGTCGTTTTACTGGATTTTTGGGCTTCCTGGTGCGGGCCCTGCCGGGTCGCGAACAAAGGATTGACCAAGATCTATTCCAGGTACCACAAAAAGGGGTTTGAGATCTACAGCGTATCGCTCGACAATGATCCGGATGAGTGGGTACGGGCGATCAAAAAGGATAAGATCACGTGGAAGCAGGTCATCGCAACCGGTAGCTGGAATGCACCGGTCGCGCGGCAATGGAACATCGAAGCGATACCGACCACCTTCCTGATCGGGCGCGATGGCCGGATCATTGCCATGGACCTGGAAGGATCGGCACTGGAGAAAGTGCTTCAAAAACTGCTGACACCATGAGACTCCGGATTCCCGTCATCCTATTGGTTGCCCTTTGCGGCTCATCGGTTTCCCGTGCGCAGGAACTCTATGTTTTTTCAGAGCCAGCCTCCAATGTTCCGTCCCGGTCGGTAAGCGCCCGGTTATCCGGTCATTATGTTTCGGCCAATGA
Organism: Bacteroidota bacterium; assembly: GCA_046052505.1. GTDB lineage: Bacteria > Bacteroidota > Bacteroidia > Chitinophagales > Chitinophagaceae > JJ008. The sequence goes on from JBJOMF010000002.1 coordinate 1,381, forward strand.
CCGGTTCGGTAGACCCTCCGGTAGGGTCATGGTCCAAACGATGCTCGGACTGAGCCGGAAATTCATGGTTTCGGGAGGGCTCACCTTTGCGGACATGCACACGTCGGGATTTCGATATGAGTCCTTCAATCTGTATGCCAAGTACCGATTCCTTTCGAGCGACGGCCTGCATCGCCATTTCCGGATGGCGGCGTACGCAGAGGCCTCCTCAACACGGGCGCCCTTTCACTACGATGAGATCACGCTGATGGGGGATAAAGGCGGTCTGGAAGCAGGGCTCATCGCTACGCAGCTCTGGCACAAGATGGCCCTGTCGGCCACCCTGTCGCATACACAGGTCCTCGATGCGTCCCGGAACAATGGCGTGATCTATGTGCCGGAACGGAATTACCGGTCGGTCAATTATTCCCTATCCGCGGGCTACCTCCTCTTTCCGCGAGCCTACCGCGATTACAAGCAGACCAATCTGAACCTGTACCTGGAACTGCTCGCCCAGCACACGCTCGATCGGCCAGCACGGTATGCGGATCTGGCACCAGCCCTGCAGTTCATTTTTAGCAGCAATACCAAGCTGAATCTGGGATATCGCTTTCAGGTGGCCGGGTCCATGGATCGAATGACGAAAAACAGTTGGTTACTCACCGTAGAACGGACCTTTCTGAACGCGCTGGGGCGTAATCGAAACTAGGGTAGGGGGGTAACGATCCCGATCAGCGGAACCGAAAAGAACAGCCGACCGCCACATAGTTGGGCACATTGATCAGTGAGAATCCGCCCGAAATATCCAGTTTCAGATCATCGTTGATGTAATAGGCGAGTCCCCCGTCGATCCCGTGCTGAGGAGCATCCCCTTTGCGTACCGCACCATAAGCTTCTATGTAGAAGTATCCTTTTTTGCCCAGGTTGAAGCCGGGGGCGATGGTATAGATCCAGGCCGGATCGGGACTTTCACCATCCCATTCACCGCCCAGGTTATAGCCCAGCCCGATATTATCGGATAGGGAATGCTGCATGGTGAAGCGAAAATTGGGCGCCCAGCGCGTTGGCCGGAATTTTCGGCTGGCAAGCTGCGGGATGCCGACATGAAAGATCAGCGAGGTCTTAGGCAGGAGCCCCTGTTCCTCGCAAAAGGCCACTTTACCTCCGATCTGAACGGGCAGCAGTCCTGCCTGATAGCTACCACCTCCCGGGACTGAGGCAGGTGTCTTTACTGAGTTCAGTTCGGTGATCAGGCGGAACTCGAATAGTTTAGAGATCCCGTACTTCCAAAGTGCGGTCGGATGGACCAGTGTGCGGTCTCCTGCTTCCGACTCGTAGTTGAATCCGATCTCCGCCTGCATGTATTTTGGCTTCACGATGAACGGACTTTCGGTCTGATCGGGTCGGTCGGTTTCCATCCGGCCGGAAAGCTGGGCCGTTACTGGTACATGGGCCCATAGCAGGATTATCGGAAAAAGGGTTCGTTTCATCAGGTCTTCCGGATTTCAGGGTTCAAACAGACAAAAACTGCCGCCCACCCATTCTTTATTCTGGTTGTAGCGCACCCCGATCATCTTGCCTTTACTCAGGCGGACCAGATTGTTCACGGCGATCGGGCGGTCGGCCCCCCGTGGCCAGAAGTAGAATATCCGTACTTCGGCCTTTGCAGGTCCATCAGGTGTCTGGATCGCATCCGCATACCTTACTTTGCGTTGCAGGATCCAGTTCTCCGGGTCTGGTACCTGCTCCAGGTCCTCCCGGGTTACGTCGATGCGTACGCCCTGCCCAGCAAAAGAGAACAGGGGTTTCAGTACATATGATGCCAGGTCATCGGGAACCTGCATGATCTCGTTGAGAAACCACGTGCGAGGCACATACGGATGACGGATGAACGGCAGGGTGAACTTGCTGATCCGGTAAAACCAATGTGGATGGGGGCACCATTCCACATCCAGTTCCGTGAAGAGGATCCGGCCTTTTTTCTGCACGTCCGGAGCTTGCTGCTGCAGTTCGTCGAAGATGATGCGGTTGTAGATCCGTCTTACCGGAGTCTTGATGCCGTCGCGCAGATAATATACGGTTCGACCCTCCAGTATCAATTCGGTCAGGCAGACCATCCGGATCCCCAGATAATCTTCGGTACAATAAAAGTCGATCCGGGTCTTCTGTTCTTTCGGGAACAGTTCCAGCAGGATGACCTCCTTTGGCGGATGATCGGCTACAATGATCTGGCGCAGTAACGACAGGTAGCTTTTCTGGTCGTGGCCGTTCAGATAGGAACTGAATCCCACCGGCAGCCGGTACTGCCGGGTCATCAGTTCATCCAGCAGGGCCTGGTAGGCGAACAGCGTAGGGAAACCCTGCATCTCGATGAGTTGTGGCTCCAGCACTCCGTCGTCCGCTTCGCAGATCCCGAAATCAAAAGCGATGAAATCCGTATGGTCGGTCTCATTGGGCACCCGCAGCTCCTTCGGGATGGCCCGTTCGGTCCATCCCTTGAACCGGGGATCTTGAATGAGGTCCACGATGTGCTCACAGGCGTCCAGCATTTTTTCCTTTAGTGGACGGGGTATGAATACGGGTGTTTCGGCCACTCTGAAATCGATGGCGCCGGGGTGACGGGCGTCCAGCGACTTCAGCAAGAGGTCATAACCGCTTTGGGTAAAGGCCGCATTGAACGAACTGCGGTGGGCCGGGATCATGGATGTGCGGGTATTTGCCGGAAAGGTACAGCCGAAAGACGGCGTTCCAAAATAGGACTTCAGGCCAGGGCGGCCACCGGCTCGCCGATCGCCTGGTCCAGGAAATTCGGAAGGATGCGGGTCTGTGTCCATCGGATCTTATCCGGGTCGTCGAGCTGATCCAACATGCTCTGCAATTTGGCCTCCCCGTGGTTTTCGATCACAGTACGTCTTTTTTCTTCGGTCTGCAGGTAGCGACTCATTCCGGGGGCATCGGCTTCCGGGTGGAATTGGGTGCCGATCATGTACGGGTTGAAGCGGATCCCCATGACGGCCCGCTCGAGCGGAACGTGGGGGCGTTGCTTTTCGATGCAGAGGATGGTGGCGCCCATCCTCTGCAACAGGTGATGGTTGGGTTGGATGACCTGATAGTCGCGGCTGTCGACCGCATAGAAGGGGTCCCGAAGGCCTTCGAAAACCGGCTCCGAGAAACCGGCATCCAGCATGTGAACAGGAAAGACACCGAAGGAGGTCGAGCGGCGACGGCAGACAATGCCGGCATTGAAATAGCGGCTGGCCATCTGGAAGGAATGGCAGATGAAGAAGACGTATTTTTTGTCGGCGCAGGAGGGATTCTCATTCCAGCGGCGCAGGTCGTCGACCCACTTGCACCAGGCGATATCCCAATCATCGAACCGAGTGAGCAGGGGATCGCCAGGCCCGCCACTGGAGATGTAAATATCGAACGAGGTATCGGGTAATTCATTTCTCAGCCGTACATCGAATTCGCGGACCTCAGTTCGGACCTGATGCCGTTCGCTCCATTCCTGTATGATCTCGCGGATACAGCGCATGCCCTGATTTGGATTCCCTTCGTAAAGGTCCAGGATCGCGATCCGTACGGTTCGGCTGGTGGAGATGTTCATGCGCCGCAAACTTAGGTAAATGTTCAGGCTTGATCTGAGGCGAAGGCACCCGGGTTACCCACAGTTGTGGAAACATGGTGAAGGATCCTTATTTTTTGAAAACGGCCACGCCGTTCTGAAAGGTCATCAGCACGTTTGTTTGGAGAATGCCTGCTGCCGGTTCCTTCATCAGATCGCGGTCCAGCACCACGAAGTCGGCCCATTTGCCTTGCTCCAGGCTGCCTTTATCCGCCTCTTCGAATTGCGCCCTTGCGGCCCAGCAGGTCATGCCGCGCAGTGCCTGCTCCCGGGTCAATGCGTTCTCCGGTTGATAGCCCCCATTCGGGTAACCGCTCGCATCCTGTCGTACCACGGCAGCGTAAAAGGTCTTGAGGGGCACAATGTCCTCTACCGGGAAATCGGTTCCCAGGGGGATCCAGCCATTCTCCTCCAGCAATTGTCGGTACGCGTAGGCGCCCTTCTCACGCGCTGCGCCCAGACGGTCGCCGGCCCAATACATGTCCGATGTAGCATGTGTGGGTTGTACCGAGGGGATGATGGAATACCGGCCGAACCGATTGAAATCTTCCGGAGCGACCACCTGGGCGTGCTCGATACGCCACCGTCTTTGGTTCCCGGGTTGCAGGTGACGTTCATAGATGCGAAGGATCGTGCGGTTTCCGCTGTCGCCGATCGCATGGGTGCAGAGTTGGTAGTCGTTTCGGACCGACCAGGCCGCCACCGAATCGAAATGTTCGGGTGTGCTCAGCAAGAATCCATGATGTCCGGACTGATCGCTGTAGGGGCGCAACAGGCAGGCGCCGCGCGAGCCCAATGCACCGTCTCCATACATCTTTATGCTCCGTATATGCAACCGGTTGGTTCGGATGATACCGTTCTTTTCCGCCCAGGCAAAGCTTGACGGGTGATCGCTGAGCATCACATAGAGCCGCATTTTCAATGCGCCCTCGGCTTGCATAGTCCGGATGAGTTCGGCGTCCCCGATGCTCAGCCCGCAATCCGATACCGAAGTGAGGCCGGCTGCAAAGCAGTTCCGTTCGGCAGCCAAAAGGGCTTTCTTCATCGAGGCTTCTGTGAGGGGGGGTACCTTTCCGGCCACGAGGTCCACGGCATTGTCTATCAGCAGGCCGGTCAGTTCACCGTTCCGCTCTTCGGCCGCTCCGCCTGTTAGGCGCAGCCCCGGTTGCAGCCCGGCCAAATCCAGTGCCCTTCGATTGGCGATCGCTGCATGGCCATCCACCCGGCTGAGCAGGATGGGGTGATCCGGGAACAGCGAATCCAGCTGGGACCGGTCCGGAAAGGCCCGGTCGGTCCAGTCGTTTTGGTCCCAGCCCCTGCCAAGCACCCACTCGCCCGCCGGCACCCCGTTGCGATCCTCGAATGCTTTCACCCGGGCGATACAATCCTTCCACGAGCCGGTGCCGGTGAGGTCGACCGTGAAGAGCGCCTTGCCATAACCTGCAAAATGGGCATGGGCATCGATGAAGCCGGGATAGATGAAGCCGCCCCCTGCGTCCTTCAACTCCCGGGGTCGGTATTTTTTTTCCAGGTCGCTCTTTTTGCCCGTTGCCAGGATCCGTCCATCCCGGATCACCAGGGCCTCGGCGACCGTGAATGCGGAGTCGACCGTATAGATCGTGGCGTTGTAGACGAGCAGGTCTGCTTGCTTGCTGCGCACCGTGCAGGAATGAACGGCGAAGAGCACCAGGCTAAGGGCGCCGGTTCTGAAAAAGGAAATCATGGTTGCGGGTTTCATTTTTTACGTACGCGCTTGTATGGGAGCTGTTTCAGTTTACGGCTCCCGGTAGATAAGTATGTCCGACCGGCCGTCATGCCGGATATAGCCCCGGTACATCCCTTCTGTGCAGAAAGGCATGGCGATGTTACCGGTTTTGTCCACGGCGATCAGGCCTCCATCACCACCCAATGCCGGAAGTTGTTTCATTACCAGATCTTCGGCCGCCCGCTTCAGGGACCACTGTCCGTATTCCATGCGGTCGCTCAGAGATTTGGCCATGACCAGCCGGATGAAATATTCACCCCAGCCCGTGCAGCTGATGGCTGCAGTCGCATTGTTGGCATAGGTGCCCGCTCCGATGATCGGGGCATCGCCCACCCGCCCGTATTTCTTGTTCGTCATGCCCCCGGTACTTGTGGCCGCAGCAAGATCTCCGTGTCTGTCCAGCGCAACGGCACCGACGGTTCCGTATTTGTTGTCCCGGTTGCCGGGCTGTCGTACCGCTGCAGGGCCGCTGGTGTCCTTGCCGGATGGCAGTGCATTGATGGAATCCTCCGCACGGGCACGCAGCAGCGAGCGCCACCGGCTATCCGTGTGGAAGTAGGAGGGGTCCACCGTTTCGATCCCCTGCGATCGGGCAAAGGATTCGGCACCTGTTCCGGTCAGCATCACATGCGGGCTCCGTTCCATGACTGCCCGGGCCGCCCGTATCGGATTGCGGATCGTAGTGACCCCGGCCACGGATCCGGCATTCAGTGTTCTGCCATCCATGATGGCCGCATCCAGTTCATTACGGCCCTCATGGGTGAAGACCGCCCCCTTGCCTGCATTGAACAACGGATGGTCCTCCAGTACGCGAACGGCTGCTTCCACGGCATCAAGGGCCCGTCCGCCAGCCCGCAGGATCCGGTCGCCTGCCTGCAGCGCCTCGCTCAGGGCAGCGGTGTAGGCCTTCTCCCGTTCCGGGCTCATCTCGGATTTCCGGATTGTGCCGGCGCCGCCGTGGATGACCAACACGTAGGGTTCATTCAAAACCTTGTTCTGGGCAGATGTACCGCTAACGAACAGGATGAGGAGCAGGCTGCAGGCGATTCGCATCGGGATTGTTTGATGCAAGATACTTTTTCCCGCTCCTTTTTCCGGGTTCGCTGCCTGCTTTTGTTATCTGGTATTGTATTTGCATAACGGATTCGATGGCATACTTTTACAGTAAATTCAGGGGTATTGCGGCGGCTTAAGAAAATAGTACTCTGGTTCTTCCTTTCCCTGCTCTTCCTGCTGGTAGCCGTATACATATTCATCCAGACCCCTTACGGCCAGAACTGGATCGGCAAGCAGGTTACCCGGAGGCTATCGCGCGACCTGCAGACCAAGGTCACCCTGCAGCACATCGACTTCTCCCTGTTCAACCGGATGCACCTGGAAGGACTATTGGTCGAAGACCGGCAAGGCGATACCTTGCTTTTCGCCGGCGACCTTTCCCTAAGGATCACCGACTGGTTCTTTCTCCGCAAGAGCGCGGAATTGAAATATGTGGGGTTGAAAAATGCACTGATCCAATTTCAGCGTACCGACTCCGTGTGGCGGCAGCAGTTCCTGTTCGATCATTTCGCGGGGCCACCTGTTTCCGCAGACCCCGCCCGTAAAAAGAAAGGTATCACATTTGACCTGCGAAAGGTGGAGATGGATCACGTGGTTTTCCGAAAACGAGACGACTGGTTGGGAGAGGAGCTCGTGGTTCAAGTGGGTGCTCTGGAACTGGAAGCTGATTCGTTGCGGCTCTCCGCGAAGCGTTCGAGGATCCGGTCACTGGTGATCTCAGCTCCGCAGGTCATGATCCGGAATTATCCGAGGCGCAAGCCGCGTGGTACCGCCACGAGTCAGACCGCGGCAACGGCTGCTACCTGGAACCCAGGGGGCATGGACCTGCGCATCGATGCGTTTCAAATTGTCAACGGGTCATTTCGGACCGAAAAAGACGCCCGGTCGCCCCTGCCGTATTTCGACGGCCGGCACCTTGCTATTTCAGGGATCCGAGGGATGTGGCGGGATGTTCACTTTGCCGGCGACAGCATCACGGCACAAATGGAGCTTTCGGCCCGCGAACGCAGCGGCATCGCTATCCGCCAGATGAAGGCGGCCTTTACTATGACACCCCGCGGCATGTATTTCCGCGATCTGGACCTGAGGACAGACCGGAGTCATTTGACGAATGCGATCGCGATGACATATCCCGATCTAACTGCCATGTCAGATTTCATACATGCCGTTCGCATCGAAGCGATTTTCGACAGTTCGGAGGTGCATAGCGATGATATCGCGCATTTCGCGCCCGCGCTGCGTTCCTGGAACAAATCCTTCGCGCTCAGCGGTACCCTGCGGGGGCGGGTTGACGACTGGGATGCGCGCGACCTGCAAATCCGGTCGGGTAGCGGAACGGTTTTCAGCGGCGACCTCTCGATGACGGGTCTTCCCCGTATGGGCACGACCTTTATCGCATGCAGGG
>JBJOMF010000003.1:0-6826 GCA_046052505.1 Bacteroidota bacterium
CTCGTCACGCTCGATGAGCGGATTGTGCGTCAGGGTCTGGATATATGAATAATTCAGGTCGAAATTGGTCACACTCCAGAACTTGGCCCGTTTCCCATCCGTTTTTACCTTTCGCACATTCGTGAGGTTCAGGGTCTTGATCTGGGTCACATCCTGTGCATCATTGCGGATCGAGTCCTTCTTATCGGGAGCCGCAGCTTTCAGCTTCTCCTGAAGGTCGATATCGAGGTCGAAGGGATCATACTCAGGAGTACTGCTGCGGTAGCTGATACCGGCATATACCGGTATCTGGAGCCCGAGCTTCTTTGGAAGCAGTTTCCCCGCCTCGATCGTGGCATTCACATCCACGGTATACACATCCTCGCGGCTCCGCTCATTGACGCGCTGTTCCAGCGTACCGAATCCACGGGTACGGGCACTGCCCGATAAGGTGAGTGTACCCAGGTCGGCCAGTCGGAAATCAACACGTGCGTTGGCGGCCCAGCCACCTTTTTCATCGAGTTGGGATAGCCGGAGCTCATTGAACCAAACTTCCGTACAAAGTGATTCTTGTGTCACGTTCTCCACACCGAGCAACATACCCCGCACTTCTCCGAGATTCGGGTTCCCTAAAATGGCGTAAGAACGTCCCTCCGGGGTGGTTTCCCGAAAATACCGGGAGGGAGGAACGTTGAGGCTGTTGCGTTTGGACTTCAGGCGGGTGAGCTCCTCCATGTCGAAATCAAGACTGTTTTCTGATGGCCATATCTTGAGGCTGTCACGTTCCCCGAACGGGGTCACACGAAGGGGTATCTTGATTTCGTAGTAGTTGCCGGAGAAATCATTTCCGATCCGGATGACCGCATTCATGTCTCCGTATTCGATGGTCTGATAATTCTGTACCGATTCCGCATGTATGAACATCCGCAGTCGCTTGTACTGCCGCATATCCATGCTCATGGTCTTGAACACCCCCCGTCCCTCATTTTGATTCAGTCCGCAGACTTGCATGCTCAATGCTTGCTCATTCAGGAACAGGGTGACATTGTTATTGCTGAGCTGCTGCTGCCGTTCGATACCGGGCGGGATCGCGTAGGGGATCGGCTGTCGCTGGTCGTTCTCCTCGATGTTCACCGCCAGCGTGTTTACATAGGTCGGATCGGGTCGTAGTAAGGGCGTGTACTGACCCGTGGTATCCAACTTGTACTGGAATTTCCGCCACTGATTGCGGACCAGCTCGAGTTTCCCGAAACGCATGATCACCGAATCGGAAAAGCCTGTCACGAACATCCGCATGAAGCGGATGGACTTGAAATCGGGGATATTGCCCACCTTGAGCTGGAACTGCTCAACCGGGATGCGGAAGAGGTACCACTTTTCCGTACGTGTCGTACCATCCGCGAGCGAAACGGTCGGAGTACGTATATCGGTGATGAAGTTGGTACCGGTTGTCATGTTGGGCAGGATATCGATCCGATACTGGAAGTATTCCTCCGCCTCATTCATGGTATTGTCCCGGTTCAGTTCTTCCTGATCCGGATATTGGGTGAAAGCGTTGAAGAATTGGGTGTTGTTCTCTGCCACGGGCGAGTTGCCGTGAGGATTGTTGATGTTTTTATACCGCTGGAGGATCCCGGCAGGGGAGCCCTGATCGAAAGCCGGATCTCGGTAGGCCCTGAAATTATCGCCCGACGGATCGGAGGATGCCCGTTGGTAAACGAGGGAGCCGGCACCGAAATTCGTTTGCAGGGTATTCAGGTAGGAGGCGAACTTGCGCTTTTCTTCCTCGTCCCGCAACCCATCGAAGCCTACGTCCTGCAGCGGCCGGTCGGCCGGATCGTTACTGAAAGCGTTGGTCACCTGCAAGGGATTTGCGGGGGTCTTGCCCCACACGGTAGACGAATCCACCGGTGCATTGTTGGCCGTGGTGGGAAGTCCGTTCTCATACTGACGCTTTCCGTCACGAAGGATATCCTCTGAGAGGTTCCCAAGATTGAAATAAAGCTGACCGCCTGCGGGATTGATGCGGTTGGAAAGGAAGGGGTCCTGCAGCCAGAATTCGATGAACTCGATATTGCTGGTCTCGAAATCGGTCTGGTCGATGTTGCGCATCAGTCCTCCCCAGGCCTGCCGGGGGAAGCGCAGCCTGCCGTTTGCATCCACGCGTGTCGGTGAAGATTCAAAATTGTACGGTCCTTTATCCTTCGGATAGAAGGCAATATCGAAAGTGGTCAGCAAACCCTCTCCGAACTGGGTTGTGCGACGCGGGAAGATCTCTTTCTGCAGCACCTGTCTCGTTTCCGGCTTTGACAGCTCGGCCAGTTCATTCTTCAGGGGATTGTTCGGACTTCGCCGCTCCTGCAAGGTTGGTTCGATATTGTACCAGGCGATCTTTCCCCGGTTATTGCCGCTCCGCAGATCGTTGTTGAATGCCGATTCGGTAAACAATCCGTTGCCCTGAGGGATCGAGGCCAGCGTCCAGCTGATCAGGGGAAAGCGCAGGTCGATATTGGCACGGGCACCCTCGAAATCATCGATGTATACTTGCCCGCCCCGTTCGCGGCTCCCCTCCCTCGACACCCCGTCGATCTGACGGGCATGTCCCGGTTGCAGGATGGCGGCCTCTGCAGTGGCCGTTACGGATGACATGGCCTTGGTGGAATAGAACGGGAGTTTATCAAGCCACTTAGTGAGGCGCGGCAGGTTATTGCGATAATCCACATCCATGCCGTACATGGTATTGCGTATCGGGTCTTCACCATACAACTGCTTGATGAAGAATGGCCGCTCACCCAGCCGCACGATGGTACCACCCAGGGTCAACTTTTTATTGGCGACATAATCGAAACGAAGTCCCAGGAAATTACGCTGCTGGAATCCGAAAGCCTGATTGTTCTCGTACTGGATATTCACCGGGATGCCCGAATTCAGGATGGCCTGATTGGTGACCCGAAGGGTACCGAGATCATAATTGATCTCATAATCGACGTTTTCCTGCAAGACCTGCCCGTTGGCGGTTACGGTCACGGACCCTCTGGGAATGTTGAACCCAAGCTGGTATTCACCGGTACCTGTTCCGGGCATCCCCCCCGGACCGGCCATACCCGGCATCCCTCCTGCACCGGGCGACATGCCGGATGATTTCGAACGACCCGTAAGCCGGAAGCGGTTCAGGTTCGCAAAGGTCTGTGCGATCGCGCGGATGGTATCGTACAACGGATAGTAGAGGTACTTACTACGGAGCGCCGGCGTGGCATAGACATAGTCCAGGTCGTGACCAAAGGGTTCGAGCACGGGAAATATGATCCGGCTCTGCGAGGAGATCACCGTGAACCCTTCCACGAAGTCGAACACCCCGTCGGACTGTGGGTCGTTCTGATTGTTCAGCCGGTCGAGGTTGGTGAGTGCGATAATGGGTTGCCCCTTGTAGGGATCGCTGACATCCGTCGGGGGGAGGTAGCGTTTCTCACCCAGACTGGGCTCCTCGTAGGTGATGTTGAACTGGAAGTCCTGACGCTCGAGCTGGCCGAATCCCACAGAATACACATTCTTCATCATCAGGTCCCAGATCGGAAGATTGGTCCGCTGCGACGTGGCCTTAAGCAATTTCAGGAACAGCACGCGCTGTGAGGTGCCAGTCGTATCCGGAGGTACATCTTGTGAGAACTCACCGACCTGGAAGGTTCGGCCGTTGTAGGTGTACTGAAAAGCGACACCCAATACCTCATCCGGCTGCAGGGGTTGGTTGAGAGAGAGGAACCCGATCTGCGGATTGAAATAGTAATCGGTGGGCTGCAGCTTACGGGCAAAGGTCTTTTCGAAATCCTGAACCGGCAGCAGTCCTAGTGTTGTAAGGGCATTCTGGACCAGCGAGGAATTCCGGTAGGCCGGGTTCTGGACCAGCAGGGAATAGAGGTTGTTCGCATCGTTGCGGGGGATATTATCGCCGCTTCCCGTGAGCAGGCCGGACCGGTAGGGGCTCCGTTCACCGAGGTCCATCAGCCCGACCACATCCCGCGTCTCCGTGGTAGCACCGGTACGGTTGGTCACCCAGACTTCCATGCGAAGGATCTGGATGCGCGAATTCACGACCGGAAGCTGCCGCATCGCCGTGTTATAATTGTTGCGGAAGTATTGCGCAAGCAGGAAATGCCGATTTTCATCGTACTCATCGGCCTTTACATTGAAGGACTGGGCCACGGTCCCGCCCTGCAGGTTCTGGGTCTGCCGCTGGGAATTCATATTGGCAAGCACCGTGGTCACGTACAATTTGCCGAACTGGAGTTGCGTCTTTACTCCGAACAGGGCTTGTGCACCCTGGATCAGGGTACCCTTCGCCGGAAAATTGGTATTGCCAGCCTGAAAGATCTTAACGATATCATCGTCCTTACCCTTGAAATCGAGTTTTAGCTGGTTCTCGAAATTGAAATTGGCCAGCGTGTTGTAGTTGATCGGCAGCTTCAGCTTCTCCCCGATCTGGGCATCGATCTGCAACTGGGAATTCATATTGAAATCGAAACCGCCATTTCGACGGGCTCGCTCCGGCAGGGTGGGATTCTTGATCTGCTGCCCCTGATATCCGGCGAGCAGGTCCACATAGCCGGTGGGTCTGATCTCGACTTTCACCTTACCGTCCGGTCCTACGCCCATGATCCGGTTGAACCAGTCGTTCGACATCTTGAACTTGGGCTTGAACATCCGACGGTTCATGTTGGCCAGAAGGGCGGAGCGTTTCTTGAAATAATCCCGCTCATCTTGTTGCCCCTGCAATCGGACAAATTCATCCATGGAGAAGGATACAGGTGTGCGGTAATTGCGGTTGCCGATCCGCTCGATCACATAGTACTGTCGGCTGCGCGGGTCATACTCCACGGTGCGCCGGATGAATGCCGTATCACGCAGATCGAACCCGTTCCGTGTCGGCTGGGTGTAGGGATCGCCCCGGCGGTCCTGTAGCGGATACCGGTTCGTATCGATAGCTTCCGTACGAATGAAACGTCCGGTCTCCCCCGGGAAAAAACCGGCCGAACGAGCCCGCAGCAATGGGGCCGCTACCATGGCGATTATAGCCAGTGAGCGCAAGATATGAGCAGTTGTCCGGTTCAAGGCGTTGACTCCATCAGTTCGTTCCCCGCAAGGGGATCACAGGGTACGAAGTACGGTTTTGATCAGTTCCTCAACGGGCAGGTCCGGCTGCTGAGCCATGACCTTCTCGAGCGCCTTCACAGCAGCCTGACGCTGAATGCCCAAGGCCGTCAATGCATATAACGCATCTTGCTGCAAAGTATTGTTTTTCATTGTAACATTTGTTGCTTCGATCGGGTGTTTAGCGAGCTTGTCCCTTAGTTCAACGACAAGCCGTTCCGCCGTCTTTTTCCCGATGCCTTTGATGGCTTCCAGTGCCCGGACGTCGCCCTGCACAATGGTCTTTGCCAGTTCGTCAGGGGCCATGTACGACAAAATGACCCGGGAAGTGGAGGCCCCGATGCCGGAAACGGAAAGCAGGTGCAGGAACATGTCCCGTTCCCCGGTGTCATGAAAGCCATACAGCAGATGGGCATCCTCCCGGATGAGCAGGCAGGTATGTAACAGGCCGGATTCCTGGTCCTGGATCTTGGAATACGTATTCAGGCTGATCTGAACCTCGTACCCGATGCCATTCACCTCTACCCAAACCTGTGCCGGGGTCTTTTGAACAAACGTGCCTTTTAGGAATGCGATCATACCCTGCGAAAATAGGGAAAATGAAGGGGCATGCGAAGCCAAGAAGCCCCTGAATGCCACCGAAATAGGCACGAATCAAGCCATACGGACCGATTCCCTAACTTTAGCCCCATTTTTTAGCGTATGACCAACCGAACAACTGCAGCCATCACCGCCGTAGCCGGGTATGTACCGGAGACCAAGCTGACCAACTTCGACTTGGAAAAAATGGTCGATACCAACGATGAATGGATCCGGACCCGAACGGGTATCACCGAGCGAAGGATCCTGAGAGGGGATGGTCTGGCCACATCCGATATGGTTGTACCGGCCGTGCGGCAGCTGTGCGAAAAAAGAGGCATTCAACCCGAGGAGATCGACTGCCTGATCGTGGGTACGGTGACGCCAGACATGGTTTTCCCGTCCACAGCGAACATCGCCTGCGACAAACTGGGCGCAAAGAATGCCTGGGGATTCGATGTGTCGGCAGCCTGCTCCGGATTCCTGTACAGCCTTACGGTGGGGGCTTCTCTCATCGAAAGCGGTCGCTATAAAAAAGTGGTGGTATGCGGCGCCGATAAAATGAGTTCCATCATCGATTACACCGACCGGGCCACCTGCATCATATTCGGCGACGGGGCCGGGGCCGTATTGCTCGAACCCAATCACGAGGGCTACGGGGTATTGGACAGCATCCTTCGCAGCGATGGCAGCGGGTGCCAGTACCTGCATATGAAAGCGGGCGGATCCCTAAGACCGGCCTCGGTGGAGACGGTCACCGCCAAAGAACACTTTGTGTTTCAGGAGGGTCAGGCCGTTTTCAAATTCGCCGTTAAGGGCATGGCCGATGTGAGCGCCGAACTGCTCGAACGAAACAAACTGACGGCGGACGATATCGCCTGGCTGGTGCCGCATCAGGCCAACCTCCGGATCATCGACGCAACGGCGAACCGCATGGGGCTGCCTAAGGAAAAGGTCATGATCAATATCCACAAGTACGGAAACACCACCGCGGCCACGATACCGCTCTGTCTCTGGGAGTGGCGCCACGAACTGAACAAGGGTGACAATATCGTGCTGGCTGCTTTCGGCGGCGGTTTCACCTGGGGGGCCACCCTTATTAAATGGGAATATTGAATGATGT
>JBJOMF010000004.1:0-7700 GCA_046052505.1 Bacteroidota bacterium
GAAAAATATCGAACGCCGATCGATATGATCACCACATCGGAAGTGGCGGTATCGGTCACGATCGACCAGGACAGGGATCTCAGGAAGATCCTGAAGGAACTGGAACCCTTCGGCACCGTGGAGGTCGACCGCGAGCAGACCATCGTATCCGTCGTGGGGAACCGTATCGCACAATCGGAGGCCGTGATCCAAAAATTGTTCGCCTGCATCCGGAACATCTCTCCCCGCATGATCTCCTACGGGGGAAGCCCGCATAATATCTCCCTGCTCATTCCTGCCGAACATAAGGAGGCGGTCTTGCAACAGCTCAATAAAGGCCTTTTCGGGCTGTAGGTCCTGCTATATACCCGGACCTCCGGGGGTGGCATGATTTTTCGTGAATAAAGAGTATCTTTAGTGACATCTGTAATTCCATGAGATCGTACACTGTCATTGCGGCCTCCGTGGTCATGTTCCTGTCGGCAGGCTGGGAAACGGATTTCGAATCCGCCCGTGCCAAAGCGGCCCGTGAGCACAAATACCTGCTGCTGAACTTTTCGGGATCAGACTGGTGCATCCCCTGCATAAGGATGCATAAGGAAGTCTTCGGTTCGGAGGTATTTCGCCAACTGGCGGACAGCAGTCTCGTCCTGTATAATGCCGACTTTCCCCGGCTCAAAAAAAACCAGCTGTCGAAGGAACGTCAAAAGCAAAATGAGTCATTGGCCGATCGCTACAATCCCCGCGGCGATTTTCCGCTCACCCTATTACTCGATACCGATGGCAACGTGATACGCCGTTGGGACGGATATGCCGAGGCAGGGGCCGAAGGTTTTCTGCAACAGTTAAACACGTTGGTCCATGGTCGCCACTGAACCGACTCTCGGTTCCGGTCTGCATCGGGAAGAGATGCGACTCATGGGCAACCAGTTTACGATCACGGTGGTCGCCGACCATGAACAGGAAGGGGTAGACCACATCCGGGCCGCCGTGGAGGAGATCCGGCGGATCGAAGGCTTACTGACCACGTTCCGGGATGACAGCCAAACCAATCGCATCAACAGCATGGCCGGGATCGCACCCGTGGAAGTGGACCGTGAGGTCTTTGAATTGATCCGGCGTGCCAATCGGATCTCTGCCATCACCCAGGGGGCTTTTGATATCACCTATGGCTCGGTAGACAAGCGGCTCTGGAATTTCGACCGTGGCATGACCGAATTGCCCGATCCCGAGACGGCCCGGCAGATGGTACGTCTGATCAATTTTCGGCATGTCATACTCGATGATTCCGCCTGCACTGTTTTTCTCACGGAACCGGGCATGCGTATCGGTTTCGGCGGAATCGGAAAGGGTTATGCGGCCGAAAGGGCCAAGGCCATCCTGCAGCAGCGCGGTGTCAAAAGCGGTATCGTGAATGCGTCCGGCGACCTCACCGCATGGGGCAGGCAGCCCGGAGGGAAGGCATGGACCATCGGTATCGCCGATCCCAAGTCGGCCCGTCAGCCGTTCTCCTTTTTAAACATCACCGACCGGGCCATCGCTACTTCGGGCAATTACGAGAAGTTCGTGATGATCGGAGGAAAGCGATATTCCCACACGATCGATCCCAAGACCGGCCTCCCCGTTCACGGCATCAAAAGCGTCACGATCATCAGTCCCAATGCGGAGATCGCTGACGCCATGGCCACGCCCGTGATGATCATGGGTGTGACCGTTGGCCTGGACCTCATCGATCAGTTGCAGGGGCTGGCCTGCATCATCATCGATGATAACGATCGTATACATACATCCAAAAACATACAACTCCAATGAACCCGATCACCCGACCCCAACAGGTGTTCACGGCCCTGTGTCTGGCCGCACTGAGCACCCTTTCCTGCACAACTGTGAAGGAATACCAGAAAAACAGGCTCAACGATGCTGAAATGACCCTCGGTTCCCGAAAGGTGGAGCGGTCCGAAATGAGTTTTCAAAGCTACCGGGAGGGGGCTTCCGGCGCCAACGGTGGCAAGACCGGCGGTGGCTGTGGCTGCAACTGATCCCTTCATCCTTAACCGACCAACATGAAAAAGATCTGTCTTTCCGTCGTGGGCCTTGTCCTCACGCTTTTTTCCGCCTTCGCACAGGCGCCAAAGGAGGGATCGGCCTACAAGACCCGTAAGCTCAGCCTGGAGGAAGCGAACCTCGTTTCCAGTTATTACAGGCAGGATGGTGACCATGCCGCCGTTACGGGCGGTCTGGGGACCCAACAACTCACTGATATCTCCAATACATTCGATGTGAAATTGGTCCGCCGGGATGCGAAGGACCGCAAGCATACCTTCGATGTCGAGGTGGGGATCGATCATTATACGTCCGCTTCTTCCGACAAGGTCGACCCTTTCACGCTTTCCTCCGCATCCTATAAGGATACAAGGATCTATCCCTCTATTACCTGGAATAGGGAAAATGAGAAGAAGGGCAACAGCGTCGGAGCCGGACTGTACCTCTCGTCCGAGTTCGATTATACCTCAATCGGTCTGGGGCTGAACCTGTCCAAAAAGACCCGCGACCGAAGCGGTGAATTCACCGGGAAGGCACAGGTTTTTCTGGATCGTCTAAAACTGATCCTGCCCATTGAACTGCGGGCAGGACAGCCGGGGGGCGACGACGAGGATGATTATCCGAGTCGGTCAAGGAACTCCTTCAGCACCTCCCTTTCTTATTCGCAGATCGTGAACCAGCGGCTTCAGCTTATGTGGATCGCCGATCTGGTCTATCAAAGCGGTTACCTGGGTCTTCCCTTCCATCGGGTTTACTTTACCAACAATTCGGTCCGGGCGGAAAATCTGCCGGGATCCCGTCTCAAGGTGCCGCTCGGATTCCGGGCCAATTACTTCATGGGGGACAAGGTCATCTTGCGCAGCTTTTACCGATTCTATACCGACGATTGGGGCATCACGGCACATACATTGCAACTGGAGCCGGTATTCAAGCTGACGCCGTTCTTTTCGCTTACACCCTTTTATCGCTACTACCGGCAGACCGCGGCCGATCATTTCAGCGAGATCCGCACTCATAAGATCACGGACCGCTACTACACCAGCAATTTCGACCTCTCTGGATTCACCAGCCATTTCTACGGGGCCGGATTCCGCATCACCCCGCCCAAAGGGGTGTTCGGTATCGGACGGCTCAATGCGCTGGAACTGCGGTACGGACACTACGATCGGTCGAATGGCCTGACTTCAGACATCATCTCGCTCCACCTGAAGTATAAATAACGGCCCGCACTTCATGAAAAGTCCCGCTCGCAGGCGGGACTTTTTTTATTCTTTTTCGGGTCAGATGATCAGCAGTGCATCACCGTAGCTGAAGAAGCGGTATTTGTCCTTGATGGCCCGTTTGTAGGCTTCCATTGCGAGTTCGTAGCCAGCAAACGCACAGGTCATAATCAGCAGGCTGGTCTTGGGCAAATGAAAGTTGGTGACCAGCGAATCGGCGATATTGAATTCGTAAGGCGGATGTATGAAGATGTTGGTCCAGCCCTCGGAAGGCTTCAGCAGTTTCTGGGCAGAAAACGAGGATTCCATGCCCCGCATGGTCGTGGTGCCGATGGAACAGATCCGGTGTCCGTACTCCTTGGCCCGATTCACGATCCGGCAGGCCGTGTCATCGATGTGATAGTATTCCGCATCCATTTTGTGCTTGCTGAGGTCCTCCACTTCGATGGGACGGAAGGTGCCGAGTCCGGTATGCAGCGTAATCTCCGCAAAGCGGATGCCTTTGATCTCGAGACGCTTGATCAGTTCCTTGCTGAAGTGTAGGCCAGCCGTTGGTGCGGCCACAGCCCCCTCATGCTTGGCATATACGGTCTGGTAGCGTTCTTTGTCCTCTTCATCGGGTTTGCGCTTGATATATTTGGGCAAGGGAGTTTCACCCAGTCGCTCCAGTACGGCGCGGAACCCTTCTTCGGTCCCTTCCCAGAGGAACCGGATGGTCCGTCCGCGGCTCGTGGTATTATCGATGACCTCTGCGACAAGGTCTTCCTGTTCGCCGAAATAGAGCTTATTGCCCACGCGGATCTTGCGTGCAGGGTCCACGATCACATCCCAGAGCCGATTGGGCTTGTTGAGTTCACGGAGGAGGAAGACCTCGATCTTGGCACCGGTCTTCTCCTTCCGTCCATACATGCGCGCGGGAAACACCTTGGTGTTGTTCACGACGAAAACATCCTTGTCGTTGAAATAATCCATGATGTCACGGAAATGCTTATTCTCGATCTCGCCGGTGTGACGGTGTACGACCATCATGCGGGCATCCTCGCGGCGCTTCGCAGGGGTCTGTGCGATCAGATTCAGGGGAAGGTCGAACCGGAATTGTGAAAGCTTCATACGGGGTGGTTTTACGACCAGACGTTCGACTCAAACCGGCGATAAGCCCGTACGGTACCAACTACCGTTTGCATGCAATCCGGCCTTACGGCGCCGGGTTTGGTCTGCAGACTGTGATTTCAGCCTGCAAAGGTAACCTGAAACTGACCAATACGATCCGGATTTTTTGATTGTTAATATCGGATTCCACCGACACAGTCATCGGTTCGGCAGTTTCCGGGCAAACAATTGTAAATCAATTTATAAAGGTATTATAGCGGCCGATTCACTCTGTTGATAAGGCGGGCAACGGGAGGTCTTTTCCCGGGATCGAGGCGATCAGCTGCTGCGTGTATGCTGACCTGGGACTATGGTAAATGGCATTGGCGGAGCCCGACTCCTCGATACGCCCCCGGTTCATGACCAGGATGCGGTCACTGATATAATGAACCACGGAAAGGTCATGCGATATGAAGATCAGGGTAAAGCCCAGGTCCCGTTTCAGGTCGTTCAGCAGGTTCAGTACCTGCGCCTGTACGCTGACGTCGAGGGCGGATACGGATTCATCACAGATCAGGAACGAGGGGTTCATTGCCAGGGCCCTGGCAATGACGATCCGTTGCCGTTGTCCACCGCTGAATTCATGAGGAAATCGTTTAAAATGCTCGGCCCTCAGGTCCACCCGTTCGAGGAGTTCCACGACCTTATCTTTTCGTTGGCGGTCGGAACCATTCAGTCCATGCACCTGCATCGGTTCGGTTATGGCCGATCCGATGGTCATCCGTGGATTCAGGGATGAGAAGGGGTCCTGAAAGACGATCTGCATTTCCCGGCGCATCATGCGGAATCGATCGGGGGGGATCCGGGTGATGTCCTCGTCGCGATATCGGATGCTTCCTGTTGTAGGCTCTATAAGTCGGATCAGGGTACGGCCCAAGGTGGTTTTACCACATCCGCTTTCACCGACAAGCCCCAGGGTCTCCCCCCGGAACACATCGAAGCTTACATTGTCCACCGCCACCATGTCCGGTATGCGTCGTGCAAACAGGGTCCTGCTGCCTCTGAAACATACCGTCAGATCACGTACCCCGACCAGTATTTCGGACGAGGTCGGAGATGTTTTTTGAGACGATGGGGTGTCGTTCGGGGCGATCGCAGATTCCTGTGTTCGGTTCAGGAAGTCGGCCACGACCGGTAGCCGTTCCCCCTGTCGGTGCTGTGCCGGTCGGCAGGCGAGAAGGGCACGAGTATACGGGTGTTTCGGTTGGCGAAACAGGGGTTCACATCGCTGTTGCTCAACGATCGTTCCGCGATACATCACCAGGGCCCGGTCAGCGATCTCATAGACCACGCCCAGGTCATGAGTGATGAAAAGGACCCCCATTCCGGAACGTTCCTGTAATTCCTTGATGAGTTGGAGGATGGTCTTTTGTACGGTCACATCCAACGCGGTGGTGGGCTCGTCGCAGATCAGGAGGTCGGGCTCGCAACAGAGCGCCATGGCGATCATAACGCGCTGTTTTTGTCCGCCGCTGAGCTGGTGGGGGTATTTGTTGAAGATGGTCTCCGGATCGGGCAGTCGCACGTTTCGAAACCATTCAAGTGTTTTGGTGCGTGCCGACGGACGGTCCAGCTTTCGGTGTCGTCGCAGGGTTTCGACGACCTGCGAACCGCAGGTGAGTACCGGGTTCAGGGCGGTCATTGGTTCCTGAAAGATCATCGCGATCCGGTTTCCCCGTATATTTCGGAGAATGGGCTGGGTGCAGCAACAGAGGTCAATACGCGCGAGACCGTCTCCGGAAAACCGTATGCTTCCTTCCGTAGCAACGGCAGGAGGGCCAGGCAGCAGGCGAAGGATCGAGAGCGCGGTCACGGACTTGCCCGAGCCGGACTCACCGACCAGCGCAACGATCTCGTTTCGCTCCACCGTTAGAGACACCTTAGATACTGCCGGGGCACGACCTTCTGCTCCCGTGAACTGCACGGAGAGGTCCTGTATTTCCAGCAGGGGGTGCATCAGCGGGTCGTCACCTCGATGTTCAATGCTTCCGACGGTGTCGGGTAGAACGCTCGGCAGATGGCACAGTTCTGTGTCTTCGCCTCCACAATGCGGAACTGGAATTCATCTCCCTTTTTAATGGTCTCCGGAAAATCGCAGGGATTGCCGAGGCGGAATACGTTCCGGTAGGTAGTACCGGTGTTGCTGTCTGTCCAGCTGGCCGCAACGGTTGCGTTCGCAGGGGGAGTACCCGTAAAAGCGATCGTGTAATTCTTGCATAGTCCGTCCACTTCGAGTCGGCCCTTGTACAGGCCATTGCCGGTGGATTGTTTGCAGGTGGCAGCAAGCAGCATCAGGGCGGCGCCGCAGGTCAGTAGGGGAAGGATGTATCGCATGGTAGTCAGAATTTCAGATGTCGCACGGTGAGGCCGTCGTTGATGAGTTGCTTCAGGGAATCGATCCCGATCCGCAAGTGGCGTTCTACGTATTGTTCCGTGACCGCCCGATCGCTCTCCTCTGTTTTTACTCCCTCCGGGATCATGGGCTGGTCACTTACCAGCAGGAGGGCACCCGTGGGGATCCGGTTGAAGAAGCCTACGGTGAAGATGGTCGCGGTTTCCATATCGATCGCATAGGCCCGGATGTCCTGCAAATATTTCTTGAACGGTTCATCGTGTTCCCACACACGGCGATTGGTGGTATACACGGTGCCGGTCCAATAGTCCACTCCCTGGTCGCGGATGGTGGTAGATACGGCTTTTTGCAGGGCAAAGGCGGGCAGGGCCGGCACCTCAGCCGGGAAGTAGTCGTTCGAGGTACCCTCACCCCGGATGGCGGCGATCGGCAGGATCAGGTCACCGAGCTTATTCCTTTTTTTCAATCCTCCGCATTTTCCCAGAAAAAGGACGGCCTTGGGTTCGATGGCCGAGAGTAGGTCCATGACGGTGGCTGCGGTCGGGCTTCCCATCCCGAAATTGATGATCGAGATGTTGTCCGCCGTTGCACACTGCATGGGGCGTCCTTCGCCGATCAGGTCCACCCCGTTCCATTTGGCGAAGAGCTGTACATAATGACTGAAATTGGTGAGCAGTACGTACTCGCCGAAATGTTCCAGTGGAGCACCCGTATAGCGTGGGAGCCAGTTCTTTACGATCTCCTCCTTCGATTTCATAGAGGCAATATAGTCAATTGCGGCCGATCCAAGGAGCTTTCCTTGGCGGTTTTCATTTCGCAGGCGGACGTACATTTGAGATATGATGGACATGCGGTTCCTGCCTCCTGATTTTCAAATCCGCAATGCCGGTGATACGGAACGGATCTTCGATGCCATCCGACGGCGATGGGTAGTTTTGACGCCGGAAGAGTGGGTG
>JBJOMF010000005.1:0-17663 GCA_046052505.1 Bacteroidota bacterium
GTGAAGGACCAGGGATTGACGGTCTGTTCGAACAGAGGCACTTTGAGCTGCTGGATGATGGTGAATACGATCACAACGCACACTGTGGCCACGATGGGACCGAGTGAATTCTCCGAGAAGGCAGAGAACAGCAGTGACATGGCAGCCACTGTGGTCAGGGCCAGTGCGGCAAAGAGGAAGGCCGCAACGAACCGCCACAGTACGTCGGAGCGGTTCATCAGGTGCAGGTCCGTTTCGCGAAAAACCACCAGGTCGCCCTGCCCGAACAGGAGGATACTTCCCAGCAGGGCGAAGAGGGCCATCCAAATGAGGAGCAGGATCACATAGAAGGAACTGGCCGTGAACTTTGCCAGAACCAGCTGGGTCCTTGTGACGGGCTTTCCTGCCAGTAGGCGGAGGGTACCGAGTGCGGCCTCACCGGAAAGCATATCACCTGCAATTAAGGCTACCAGCAGGGGCACATGCACCAGGATCATGTGCAGTACGGCCACACAGACAAAATACCCGTTCTGCATATTCTCATAAGGGATCTCGAAGGTATCAGACTGGCTGTCGGTGTAGAGTTCAATGAAATCCCGGCCATTTACCTTCAGCGCCAGCTGCACCAGCAGGATGATCACGGTGATGGCACCGAAAGCGATGAAGGTCCGCGGCCGGCGGAAGATCTTGTACAACTCGATGCGCAGCAGGGTCCAGAACATCTATTCCTGTGTTAGGGATAAAAAATAATCCTCCAGTGAATTTACCGGCCGCAGGGAGGTTACGGCCAGGCCTTGTTGCACGAGATGGCGATGCAGTTCCGGTATATCACTGTTGGGTACTTCGATCCGAACCGTCTCCGCCCGCGGAGGGAGCAATCCGTTCTGCCAACGGGAGTCTGCCAGCAGCTCCTGTGCCGCCGTCGGATCCAGTGTTTTAAGCTCAAGCACCACCCGGTCGGGACGCAGCAATTCCTGCACGGATCCATCGATCACTTTACGGCCTTTATGAATGATCAGCAGGTGGTCGGCCACCAATTCCATTTCGGCAAGGAGGTGAGAAGATACCAGAAGGGTCTTACCTTCTTTCCGGCTCAGTTGCAGAATCATGGAGCGCATGTCACTGATCCCTTGCGGGTCGAGGCCATTAGTGGGCTCATCAAGGATGATGAGTTCCGGATCGTGTACCAGTGCACAGGCAAGACCGAGGCGCTGTTTCATTCCTTGAGAGAAGGTCCGAACCTTGGAATGGGCCCGGTCAGCAAGGCCGACGTGCTCCAATTGTTCCAGCGTGCGGGTCCGGCTCACAGATACCCCGCTGAGACGGGCAAAAATGCGGAGGTTCTCGTAAGCGGAAAGGTATTTGTACAGGTCGGGCTTCTCGATCATGGCACCCGTTCGGCGCAGGATCTCACGCCGGTGGCGGCGCAGGTCAAGCCCGAAAAGCTCGATGCTTCCTGCAGTTGGCCGGATCAAGGTGAGGAGCATTCGGATGGTGGTAGACTTTCCCGCCCCGTTCTGACCCAGGAATCCATGAACCCCCCCCTTACTCACGGTGAACGACAGGTCGTCTACCGCCTTGATGTCGCCAAAGGACTTGGACAGATGGTTTACCCGGATGATCGCGCTCATGCCTGATTTATAACGGATAAAAAAAGGAAACGTTCGGAAGAGGGCGGGAGAAGACCTGTCATTAATAAAAAAACAGCTAATGGCTTGCATTATCCAACTCCGCTGAGTAGGTTTGCTCCTGATCCGGGAAACCCTGTAAAAGCTTCGTAGAATTACGATATTCCCTCCGTATACCCTCTTCCTCTTCACGGAGATCGCATTCTGAACGTTGCCTGTTTCTGTTGGTTGCCGCATCATATCCAGTATTTCTATGGGACTTTGTGCAAACAAAACCCCTGGAAAATGATCCGTATTTACCTGCCCTTTCTCCTGATCGCCCTTTATGTGGCCATCCCCGCTTCCGCCGTCACCCCCTCCGATCCCGGACACCTCGTTCAGGTACAGGGTAACCGCAACGACCAAAAGGTCTTCCTGGAATGGACGGTGAACGAGAACGAGAACATCGGTTTCTTTGAGATCGAGCGGAGTACCGATGGCCGGACCTTTACCCGTGCTGCGCTTGTTTTTGGAAGCGATAACCGGGATCAAAGCACCTACCGCTTCTTTGAGCGCAACGCCAAAGAAAATACGCAGTATCGCATCAAAATGATCGGCAAAGACCGATTGGTGGAATATTCGAGGATCCTAACGCTTTGATCGCGTCTCCTTCGATGAATTCCTCCAAAACACCGGTAAGAAACGCCTGGAAGCGTTTATGGGAACGCCTGCGAAAAGCGGGAGGGCTTTCATTGGCCCGGCGGCAGCCGGAACTCCGGTGGCAGCTGCAACGCATTCCACCCAATGCTGGTCGGCATCCGGTACGAAACAGGCCCTGAATCGATACGCCAAAGCCCGAGCAAGGGGTTTCTTTTTTTCCAACCGGCTTACAATTGCGAGAGAAAGTAACGTACCTGTGGGGCACCCCAACGGGGCTCAATGGTGGATACGGAATTTTTGACCCGGAACAGGGAGTCTGCCTTCTCGAACAAGCGCCGGGCCTCCTTCTTGCTTCCTCCGAATGCTTCCGGAGTGAAGAACTTGTCCTGCGCTTCCAGGATATAGATGCGGGGATTGAAAGGATCGACTGCCCGGGCCTTTTCCAAAGCCTGAGCGGCCCTGGCACCTTCGGTCATGAAGCGTTGCATGGGATTTCCCATCATCCGCAGACCATATACCATTTTCCAAAGACAGTGGATGTCGGCATGGACAGGTTGCAAGGCCTCGGCACGGCGAACCAGTTGTTCCGCTTTGTCGGCCAAGGGGTCCGTTATGGCGGTATTATCGCCCATACCGCCCCCGGGGGGCAGCAGTGCATAGGCGGCACGAACCTGACAGAGCGCGGCGTAATAGAACGGTAGCCATTGCGACTTCTCCGCTTCTGCGATGCGTTCAAAACTGTTTCCCAGATCTTTCCATTCATCGGCCTTTTGATTATTGGAGTCCAGCAAGGGGACCCGTGCCTCCATGGCGCGTATGTATTTTTCCTGTGGCTGCGCGTACAAGCCTATTGCAGCGATGCATAGCAAGGACAGAATGGAAACGGATCGAAGGATCATGGTCAAACTGTATTTAAAGTTACAATGCATTGTTCATTACCTCATCGCTGCGGTCGACACCAAAGCTGATGAAGGCTCCCAGGAACACGAACATCCGCGATGGAGGCTCAATGGTCTGTCGTCGCAGCCCGTTATAGGAATACTGGTATCCATAGACCTGACGGACGTTGAAAATATTGCTGACCTGCAGCACATACACGGCAAAAGCCTTGGCGTCTTTCTTACCGATAAAGGGGAGGTAGTTGAGTGCCAGACTCACATTATGATAGGCCGGCACCCGACCCCGATCGGCGAAACGGAATGCCGAGCCATCCCAAGCGATGAAATAATGCGGTCGACCGCTTGCCAGGTTATAGGCCGCATTGAAGTTCATCTTCCAGTCTGAAACGAATTTCTTCGCCACGAACGATGCCGTATGCCGGGCCGCAAAGTTGGGCGTTATGGCGAAGGGAAAGTTGAGAAAATCCCGGCGGGTATCGAGATAGGAATAAGAGACCCAGTAATCGAAATCCTTGACGGACTTCTTATCCCGCCAGAATAACTCAAAGCCTTTAGCATCACCGAAACCGGCATTGCTGATGGCGATCTCATTGAATGAGGAGGCCCCTGTTTTGATGAGGCGATCATATTTCTTGTAGAAGGCCTCGATCCGAAGGGACCGTTGGTCGATCACCCGCTGAAACTGGAGGATATAATGGACGGCTTTCGTGAAATCCAGTGGCCGCACCGCTGGCAGGTAGCGTCGCTCCGGATTCTGGTAAAAAATCCCGTAGGCAAGGGATGCCTGTGTGCCCTTTCCGAGTTTATATGCAAGCGAAAGACGGGGTGCCAGATTGGATCGGCCCAACAGGTTCGACCGTTCGAAGCGCAGTCCGGCCTTGAGTGCAAGCTGGTTCGTAGCATAGACATCCCCTTCCCCGAACAGGGAGAGCAGCCGCTCGCTGACACGGCTGGAGTACAGTTGTCCGTTCGATGCCGTATAATCGGGCCGGTCATCGCTTCCGTTGTATTCCACCCCGAATCGGATGGCACTGAGCCCCTTCCATTTCTTTTCTAGCACCGCCTTGCCATTCCAGTATTGGCCCTTGTTGTAGAGCCCAAAATCCTTGAATTCTAGTCCGGAGAAAATACGGTCCTGCCCCTGCTCGTCTTGCAAAGCGGCATCGATGATATCCCGGTTACGGGTATAGGAGGCCCCCAACTGCAGCTTCCAGCGCCGTGGCAGGGTTTCGCGCCAAGACAGGTTGTGGTAGTGGTTGTTGTTCTGAAGGGAGAAGCGGTCCAAAAAGCCGACGGAGTCCAGACTGGGTGTTGTGAATCCCAGTCGGTTGGTACTGTAGTATCCGTAGTATTTCAGCATGCCCGTCTTGGAGGTCTGGATGCGGAAATTGGCGTCGAGGTTATGGAAAACAGGGACGCGGGAATAATCCTGCCGTTGCCGGATCAGAGAGAAGGCGAGCCGAAGGTCGGTATAGGAATAATTCAGGCCCCAGGATGCTTTCTTCGTTCGGGTGAGTTGCTGGATGCCCGCGTTCCCGCTCAGCACGGTGAGGCCGATATTCGCTGAGCTCTGCTCCGGCAGATCGATCGACTCAAGGATGAGGGCGGAGGAAAGGGCCTGACCGTAGAGTGCTGAATAACCCCCGGTGCTGAACACCGTACCCTTGAAGATGAAGGGTGAGAAGCGGCTGAACTGGGCGATGTTGGGCACGCTGCTGAAAAAGAAATTATTGACCAGCGTGCCGTCGATGAAGGTCTTGGTCTCCGCTGCGGTGCCGCCCCGGACGAATAAGCCTTCGCTTTCCCCTACCTGTTGAGCGCCAGGCAGGGTTTTCAATGCTCCGGTGATATCCCCGTTGGCACTGGCGGTAGTGACGATATCGATCGGGTCGAGTACGGCGGCGGCCCGTTTCCGGTCGCTGGCCTCGAACGTACCGGCCGAGAGTACGACCGCGGAAAGCTCGGTGACTTCCTCCTTCAGCACCGGATCGGTGGTGAGCGTGCTGCCGGTCAGTTCAACCTGCAGCTCCACCGGACGGTAACCGATGGAGGAGATCACGAGCACCTGCCGGCCTTTCTCCAGGGTGCGGAAGCTGAACCGGCCGGCCGAATCCGAGGTGGCACCATCGTAACTGTCCTTGATCGAGATGCTGGCACCGGCGACCGGATTGTTTCGGTTGTCACGCACGATCCCTTTTACCATGGTCTGTGCAGCGATACCCGTGCAAAGGAATAGGCAAGCCAGAACGATGATAACCTGTGACCGCATAATATGATACGGGATATGTTGTTTCGCCGAACAATATAATAAGAAAGGCAACCCGAGGTTGCCTTTCTTTATGAAGCCGGTTGGGATCAGGCCTTATATTGCGGGATCAGTGACTGGGCCAGCTCCACCATTTTTTTAACGCCTTCATCGGGCAGCATTCCTTTCTTGAATTCGGCCATCACGTCGGGGAGCTTGTGTTCCATTTCCATCAGGAAATGCTCCTCAAAATCCTTCACCCGACGGACCGGCACATCCTTGAGCAGGCCGTTGGTACCGAGATAGATGATCGCGATCTGCTTTTCAACGGCGTAGGGGCTGAACTGGGGTTGCTTGAGGATCTCCACGTTGCGGGCACCCTTGTCGATCACATTTTTTGTGGCAGCGTCGAGATCGCCTCCGAACTTGGAGAAGGCCTCGAGCTCGCGGTACAAGGCTTGGTCGAGTTTGAGTGTACCGGCTACTTTTTTCATCGACTTGATCTGCGCATTACCTCCCACACGGCTTACAGAGATACCGACGTTGATCGCGGGGCGGATACCGGATAGGAAAAGGTTCGTTTCCAGGAAGATCTGACCGTCGGTGATGGAGATCACGTTGGTGGGGATATAAGCCGAAACGTCACCGGCCTGTGTTTCGATGATGGGAAGTGCGGTCAGTGAGCCACCACCCTTCACAAGGTGACGGATGCTGTCGGGAACGTCGTTCATGTTTCGGGCCACTTTATCATCACTGATCACTTTGGCGGCACGTTCGAGCAGACGGCTGTGCAGGTAGAATACGTCCCCGGGATAGGCTTCGCGGCCGGGGGGACGGCGAAGGAGAAGTGACACTTCCCGATAGGCTACCGCCTGCTTGGAGAGGTCATCATAGATGATCAGTGCGGGCCGTCCGGTGTCGCGGAAGAACTCACCGATGGCCGCGCCGGCGAAGGGTGCATAGAACTGGAGCGGGGCCGGGTCTGAGGCGGAGGCCGCCACGATCACGGTGTAGTCCATGGCGCCATTGTCCTGCAAGGTCTTCATGACTCCCGCGATGGTGGAGGCTTTTTGTCCGATTGCCACATAAATACAGTAAACCGGCTTTCCGGCCTGGAAAAATTCCTTCTGATTGATGATAGTATCGATGCAGATGGCCGTCTTGCCGGTCTGACGGTCGCCGATCACCAGTTCCCGCTGTCCGCGTCCGATGGGGATCATTGCATCGATGGCCTTGATACCGGTCTGCAGCGGCTCCTTCACCGGTTCGCGGAAGATGACCCCGGGTGCCTTGCGCTCCAGGGGCATTTCATATCGCTCACCGGCGATCGGGCCTTTTCCGTCGATCGGCTCTCCGAGGGTGTTCACCACCCGACCCAGCATGCCTTCCCCGACGTTGATCGATGCGATCTTTCCTGTCCGCTTTACCTTGGCGCCTTCCTTGATCTCGGATCCCTCTCCCATGAGTACCACGCCCACATTGTCCTCTTCCAGGTTCAGAGCAATAGCACGTACGCCGTTTTCGAACTCCACCAGTTCACCGTACCGCACATGTCCCAGGCCGTACACGCGGGCGATCCCGTCGCCGACCTGTAGCACGGTACCCACTTCTTCGAGGTCTCCGCTGGCGTTGAAATTGCTTAACTGCTGGCGCAGGATCGCTGATATCTCATCGGGTTTGATCGTAACCATATCTTGTTTTTTTCGTGTGTTGGATATTACCGGATATTATAGATAAAGTCGTTTTTCTCGAACTGTCGGGCGATGGTACGCAGGTCATAGGCCACACTGGCATCGACCATCTTATCGCCGATCTGCAGGACAAACCCGCCGATGATGCCAGGATTGACGGTCTCCTCCAGTTCGACGGCCTCGTATTGTCCCTCTTTTTTGACTTGTGCAATGATCGACTGACGGAGTGCTTCGGTGATCGGGGCGGCCGTTGCGAGTTTCACGGTACGGATCCGCTTGTGCTCCTTATAGGAGGCGATGAAATGTGTGATGATCTCCGGAAGAAAACCTTCACGACCCTTCTGAACGAGCAGGTTGTTGAACGCGGCGGTGAGTGCCCCGATATGACCGTTGGTCACGGCGGCCACGATCTTTTTCTTGGCATCGGCCTTGATGATCGGGCTGCGGAGCAGAGCTACGAAGTCGCGGTTGGAGCGACAGACCGCCTGCAGCCATTGCATGTCGGTATGCACCGCTTCCAGCTCTCCCCGTTCCAGGGCGAGGTCCATCAGCGATTTGGCGTACCGGTGTGCTAAGCGGGGATTTTGCATAAAGGGCGCGTTGGGCCGGTTTGAATTAATTCAGTTTCATGTCGTTGATCAGCCCTTTCACATGCTCTTCCTGGGCTTTGGGATCGCCGAGTTCACGGCGCAGTACTTTTTCGCTGACCTCAATGACGAGCTTACCCACCTGGTTCTTCACATCGGTGAGCGCGGCCATTTTCTGCGCTTCGATGGCAGCCTGGGCTTCTATGATGATCTTGTTGGCTTCGGTCTTTGCCTGCTCCTTGGCGTCAAGTATAATCTTATCCTTCGTTTCCCGGGCCTCTTTCAGCAGCTGGGCACGTTCTTCCCGGGCCTTGGCCAGCAGGGCCTCATTCTCGCTCTTGAGCTGGGCCATCTCTTCCTTCACCTTCTGTGCAGTGGCCAGGGAATCGGCGATCCCCTGTTCACGGTCGCGCAACCCTTTGATGATGGCGGGCCAGGCGAACTTGGCGAGGATGAAGAATACGACCAGGAACGCGAGCAGCGTCCAGATCAGCAGACCGAATTCAGGCGTGAGCAATTTCATGATGGATGCGTTTTGGTCCCACCCGACGGGCGGGAGTTGAAAATACTGCATCCGCCGCCCTGTGCATTGGATGCAGTAAGAACTCGGGCGTGTGCTTAGAGCACCATCGCCAGGAAGCCCACGATGATCGCGAACAGCGCAGCCCCTTCTACAAGGGCGGCGGTCAGGATCATGTTGGCACGGATGTCATTGGACGCTTCCGGCTGACGGGCGATAGCCTCAACGGCACCCTTTCCGATCTGACCGATACCGATACCGGCGCCGATGGCGGCGAGACCGGCTCCAATGGCACCCCCCGCATTCGCGGTGGCTTCCAGCAGAATCACATTCAGTAAATCCATGTTGCTGTGTATTGAGTGTTAAAGATTACAAATTAATGGTGTGCCGTGGCTGCATCCCCTTCGTGATGCTCGCCCTCAAAGGCTTGACCGATGAATACGGCCGTCAGCATCGTGAAGATGAAGGCCTGGAGGAATGCCACCAGCACTTCGATCATATAGATGAATACGGTGAACCCGACCGCCACCGGACTGGCCCCCCATCCGGCAATCGGACTGAGGTTAGCAAAGATGAAGATCAGGGAGATCAAACAGATGATGATGATATGCCCGGCCACCATGTTCGCGAACAGACGGATGATAAGGGCGAAGGGCTTGATGAACACGCTCAGGAACTCCACCAGCACCAGAATGGGCTTCACGAAACCGGGTACGCCCGGCGGATTGAAGATATGCCCCCAGAAATGTTTGTTGGAGCTGAACAGGATCACCAGGAAGGAAATCAGGCCGAGCACGAGGGTAAAGGCGATATTGCCGGTCACATTGGCCGATCCCGGTATCAGTCCGAAAATGTTATTGACGAGAATGAAGAAAAAGACGGTCAGCAGGTACGGCAGGTACGTTTCATATTTGTGCCCGAGATTGGGCTTGGCCACCTCGTCGCGCACGAAGGTGATCACGGGTTCCAGCAGGCTTTGTGAGCCGCGGGGGGCGGTCGTGACACCGATGCCCTTACGGTAACGGGCGGCGATGCGCAGCATGATCCAGGTGAATACGATCAGGGCCAGCAGCATCTGAACCACATTGCGGGTCAGGGACAGGTCGTAGAAGGTTACCGCGCTATCCAGCTCACCGGCTTCGTTCACCGCCACGATGTCTCCGGCTGAATATTTCTTGGGATCGAGTTTCAGTTCAGCGATGCTGTGCTCGTTCAGCATACGGTAGCCCTTGTAATCGTGATGGCCATGCTCGAATTTGGAGGACATGAATACGGTGAGTCCCCCGCGCTGGGGCGAATACAGAATGATCGGAAGGGGGATGGATACGGGCTTGCCGTTGATATCCATGAAGTGAAACTCATGCCCGTTGAGCACGTGACCGAAGATCACTTCAGCGGCATTGAATCCCTCCTTCTTTTCCGTGTGCCCCGCCCCGTCATGACCGGAATGCCCCGTGGTATCCGTTCCGCCGCTCCGGGCCGGGCCGGAAATGAGAAGGAAAAAAACGCTGAAAACCGCTGTGGCAAAGGATTTGAAAGGGCTGGTACGCATGATCCGTCCCGAAATTTGCCGCAAAGATAAGGGTGTGCAGGCGAAAAAGCCGGTCGAACAGGAGGATTTTACGGACAGGGTCCGGACCCGGATGAATCGGGCCAAGTACTATGATTTTCAGTAAGATACGGCAGCCTGCCTCCTGATTTTCATTTCCCCCCGAACTGCATGTCGTGGAGTCGGCTGTAGTAGCCGTTCAGGCGCAGCAGTTCCGCATGGGTACCCGACTCACATACTTCACCCTTATCGAGCACCAGTATGCGGCTTGCCTTTTGAATGGTGGACAAGCGGTGGGCGATGATAATCGATGTGCGGCCTCGGATCAGGGTATCGATGGCTTTCTGGATCAGGGCCTCGCTTTCCGAGTCGACGGAGGAGGTGGCCTCATCCAGGATCAGGATCGCCGGATCGTACAATACCGCCCGGGCGAAGGAAAGCAGTTGACGCTGTCCGAGGGAAAGGGTGGCCCCCCGTTCCATGACGCGGTAATCGTAACCGCCCGGCAACCGTTCGATGAAGTCATGGACGCCGATGAGGCGGGTGGCCCGGATGACCTGTTCCCGCGTGATGGCGGGATTGCGCAGCGTGATGTTGTCCATTACCGAGCCCGAAAAAAGGAATACATCCTGCAGGACCACCCCGATCGAACCGCGGAGTCGGTCGAGCCCGTATTTCTCAATGTTTACCCCATCGATGCGGATCGCACCCTCCCGCACATGGTACAGACGGTTCAGCAGGCTGATCAGGGTGGTCTTACCACTCCCGGTATGGCCGACGATGGCGATGGCCTCGCCCGGCTCGGCGCGGAACCCGATACCGCGCAGCACATCGGGTCCTCCGGGATAGGCGAACCAGACCCGATCGAATTCCAGCGATCCGCGGATCACCGGCGGATCATACGTACCCGTATCATCCGCCACGTCCGGATTGTCGTGCACCTGAAACACGCGTTCGCTCGCGATGATGCCCATTTGAAGGACATTGAATTTATCAGCGATCACCCGCAGGGGACGGAATAGCAGGTTGAGGCATAGGATGAAAGAAACGAGGGTCCCTGCCTCGGTACGCTGTCCGGCCCCGTACCAAACGATCAGACCGATGGAAAGGGCCAGTACGATCTCCACCAACGGGAAAAAGACGGAGTAGGCGAAGATGGCCCGGATATTGGCATCCCGGTGTTCGCGATTGATCCGCCGGAACTTTTCATATTCGCGGTCTTCGGCAGCGAAGGCCTGCACGATGGCCATGCCGCTGAGGTGCTCCTGCACGAATGCGTTGAGGGCGGACACCGCATTCCGCACCCGGAAAAAGGAGCGATTGATGCTTTCCTTGAAATACCAGGTAGCCACCAGAATGATCGGCATTGGGATCAGGGCGATCAGGGTCAGCTGCCAGTCGGTCCAGAACATGTACCCCAACACACAGGCGATGGACAGCAGGTCGGCGAGGATCGGTACCAGTCCGTCGGAAAAGATATCATTGATGGATTCGATATCGTTGATCGTTCGGGTAGTGAGGGTGCCGATGGGAGTTCGGTCGAACTGCGACAGGTTCAACGACATGATCTTCCGGTAGGTGGCCACACGCAGGTCATTCACCACCGACTGCCCCAGGCGGGCCGTTAAAAAGCTGAAGGTGAAGCGCAGTGCCGTCTCCAGGAGGAGAAGCCCGATCTGAAAGAGGGTGATGTTGATCAGCAGACCCAGCGCCCCCTCGAGGATGTAGCGATTCACGGTAAGCTGCACCAGCCAGGGCCTCACCGGTGTGATTAGAGCCAGCCCGATGGCGAGCACCACGGAAAGATAGAAAGTGCCCCGGTAGGGAGCCGTGTAGCGAAAGACCCGTCGCAACAAGGGAACATGCAGAAAGACCGATCGGGAACGTGCCAAGGACACTGATTGATGTTGACCGGGCAAAAGTAGCTGAATGCGGGGACTGTGCTCACTCTCCCTCCTCTGCCGTTTCCATCGCGATCTTGTAGGCCTTGATGAACAAGGCCCCCAGATTCTTGTACGGCGGGATGTAATCCTCGAATTCCTTCGCAGTAACGATCTTGCCCAGTTCTTTCCAGAATGGTACCCATTCCACACCGATCCCGTTTCGGATCTTTTCGGTCAATAACTGAAAGAACGGCCGGTTCACCTCCGTCGCCCCGATCTGCTTGGATGCGATGATATGCGCATCGGGCGCTTTTTCAAGAACATCATGTATGAGGTGATAGCCGCCACAGGAGCCCAGGAAAACAATGCGGGAACTGGGGAACATCTGACGGATCGTATAAGGGGCATAGTAGCTGTGGCCCCGATGTATGGTGATAGCTGGTTGCAATCCGCTCTTCTCCAGGTGATCACTAAGGGCGGCCTGAGCCTTTTCATCCTCCCCGGACTCCTCGGGCAGCGGGCGGTTGGCATAGATGACCACCGGGCGACCTTTGGCGGATTGCACGACCACCCATTGGGGATGTGATACGTCCGTTTTCCAGTTGGCATTGGCGAACATGCCCAGAAAGCCTTTGAAGATCGCCTGTCCGTCCTTGTCGCCATAAAAAAAGACATGCACGATCACCCGGCCACTGTCGTTGATCAGTGAACTGTACGGAACGTCATATACGGGTGGGATGCCCAGTTCGGCGGTCAGGTCCACCTTTCGGGTCGAATCGGCAGACTGGAAGAGCCGATCGAGGATGCGGTAGATGGCCATCCCCCGCTTATTCCCGGAGGCCTCATTACGGCGGAAATTGGCCTGCACGTTGCGTACGATATCGGCCGCCAGGGGCTGCAAGCTCTCAGCGATGCTGGCATAGGAGTCGGCCACATCCACCCCGTCCTCCAGTCCGTCGCCTTGTTCCAGCCGGCTGACGAAGGCCCGCATCAGAACCTCGCCCTCCCGTTCCCCGTCCGGACCATCGCCCGATGGGAAGCTGCCCAGAAAATTCCCCAGCATGTTGTAACCGGCCGTCATTTTGATGAATTTCCGGTAGCGGTCGAAATGGAGGCGCAATAACAGGGAATCACCCCGGTTGTTGGCCTTACGCATCATCAGCGGGTATACGCCCTTTACGAAACTGGACGTGTAGATGGACCCATCGGATGAAACGGCGAGGTAATACAGCTCCTCCGGTGACAGTTCCTGTATGCAGCGAAAGCGCTGTTCAGCCGGCTCGTTGTGCAGGGCATTGATGGTGTTCACGAAGTATTCCTTGGCTTTCTGCTCCAAGCGGTCGGTCAGTGCGCCCATCTCGAACGCCGTATCGCGGTCGAGTGCGCGGCGGACATAGTCCATCCGCGTCCGTACGAGCAGCCGGTAATAGGCAACCGAGTCCCCCTTGGCCGCATCCACTTCCTCCAGTGTCAAACGGCCACTGAGTATATTGTCGAGGAAGCAAAAGTATTGTTGTCCGTCGCGGCTGCGGGCCATCCGGACCACCGTCCGGATGAAATCATTGTCCGTGATAGACCGGATGAGATCCCCCAGCTTGTTGGAAGCCTGTGCATAGTCATATAGTTGCCGCGGGTAGCGGCGGGCCACGGCCCGGATCAGGCTGTCGGCAAAGAAAACATCCGGGTACTCATTGAGCGTCGCAAAGGTCCTTGCCGGATAGAGCGTACAATACTTAAGGACCACGAGGTCGCGCGCGGGACGGAACCCCGGATTTCGTTCGAATGTGGTATTATCGGCACGCATCACCGAAAAGCCAGACTCCCAGGACAGGGGGCGGATGATCTCCTCGATCGAAGTGCCGTTCTTATCGGCCTCCACACATCGTTCATAGGCGGTGATCACATCGGGCAGCGCGGCACTGCGGACCTTTCGCTGACCGGTATTGGCAATAAAAAATCGGAGCACGTTCTCCATCCCCCTGAGGTAGCGCACTTTCACCTGATCTTTCAGGGTGCTGTCTTTCTCGATTCGGCACTGGAAGGCATCGACTTGCTGACGGGCAACCCGGGTGAGCAGGAAGTTCACCTCCTCATTGCGTGAAGGAGCATACATCGCATCGTCGGACCCATCGGAGCGCAGCAGGGTACGCTGCTGGGCATCGATATAATCATGGAACAGTTCTCGGGTCTTGGGTGGCTTGCAGTCCGGCTCATGGGCGAGCGACAGCTGCGCCCTCGTGACGGAGAGGGACCCCGACAGGAGCAGGACCAGCAGCGGGAGCAGGACGGACGGTCGCATGAGTAACAAAGGTAACATAGTTGGCGAGGAAGCCTCCCCGCCGGAATAAGACGCACCGGCAACCGGAAAAGATGGGTGGCGGCCCGCGCTGCGGAGGTGCGGGTCCCCGTATTAAATTTTTATTAAGGATCCGTGAACCCGATCGAGGGTATTTCGGCCCCCCGGGCAGATGCCCTAGGTTTGCGGAAAATTCCAGCGCATGGACACCAAAGGCCGCAAGGTGCTGATCGCCGATGATGAGCCGGACATCCTGGAGATCCTGAAGTACAATCTGGTCAATGAGGGATACGAGGTGGTAACGGCCCGGGACGGGGATGAGGCCCTTGAAAAAGCGCGTCGCCAGCAGCCCGACCTGATCATCCTGGATGTTATGATGCCCCGAAAAAACGGAGTGGAGGTCTGTGAGATCCTTCGGTCACAGCCGGCCTTTCGCGAAACCCTGATCGTTTACCTGACAGCCGTGAA
The DNA here is from genome assembly GCA_046052505.1 of Bacteroidota bacterium. Classification (GTDB taxonomy): domain Bacteria; phylum Bacteroidota; class Bacteroidia; order Chitinophagales; family Chitinophagaceae; genus JJ008. Next base: position 14,385 of record JBJOMF010000005.1, read on the forward strand.
TGATGAGGGAACGCAGATCCGGGGACTGGAGACCGGTGCCGATGACTACCTGAACAAACCAATCAGTCCGAAGGTCTTCCTGAGCCGGGTAAATGCCCTGTTCCGGCGCCTGCAGAAGACCGAGAACCGGGAGTTGGTCATCGGTGACATGACCATCGATCCGGAACGGTTCTTCGTACAGGTAGGAGACCGCAAGGTGTCGCTTGCCAAGAAGGAATTCGAACTCCTGTACCTGCTGGCCCAGAAGCCCGGCCGGGTTTTTCTCCGCAACGAGATCCTCAATCAAATCTGGGGCAACGAAGTGATCGTCGGCGACCGGACCATTGATGTGCACATCCGAAAGATCCGGCAGAAACTGGGTACCGATTGCATCACGACGGTCAAGGGCGTAGGCTATAAGTTCGAGCGCTGAGCGGCCTGGCCCGGCGTATTTGGCTATTTTTGTGCCTGTAGTTTCACCGCATGCGCCTCTCCACCAAGAACATCACACCCCGTCAACTCTCCGCCTTTACGGCGCTGGTACTGGCCCTCCCTGAAAGTCTGCTCGTTTGGGTCGTTGAAAAGAGCTTGCTTTGGGCCCTGGGCTCCTTCGCGCTGATCTTTATGGGAAGCTATTTGCTGATCTCGTTCATCTTTGAGCGATTCATATATCGAAAGATCAAACTGATCTACAAATTCATCAACAAAACAAAAGCCACCCGCAAGGAAGAGACCTACTACAAATACATCCTCCCTCAAAAGAGCATCGACGAGGTCCGCGAAGATGTGGAAGCCTGGGGCGCCGAGAATGAGAAGGAGATCGAACTACTCCGGCAGAGCGAACAATTCCGGAAGGAATTCCTGCAGAACCTGTCGCACGAGTTCAAAACACCGGTCTTTGCCATTCAAGGGTACGTAGACACGCTCCTCGCCGGCGCGATGTCGAACCCCGATGTCAACCGAAAGTTCCTGGAGAAGACTGCGAAGAACGTGGACCGGCTGACCCATCTTCTCAACGACCTGGACGAGATCTCGAGACTGGAACGCGGGGAGCTGACCCTGAACCGTGATTCCTTTGTGATCCAAGACCTGGTACGGGAGGTCTTTGACAGTTTGTCGGGCAAAACGGAGTTGAAGCAGATCCACTGCACCATCAAGAAAGGATGCGAGTTCCCGCTGTCGGTGTATGCGGACAAGGAAAAGGTCCGCCAGGTGCTCACGAACCTGATCGATAATTCGATCAAGTATGGCAAGGAAACCGGCACCATCACGGCCAGCATGTACAAAACCGACGGGGCGCATATCCTCGTTGAACTGAGTGATGACGGCATCGGCATACCGGAGCGGCACCTGCCCCGGGTCTTTGAACGCTTCTACCGGACCGACGAAGGCCGCAGTCTCGATGGAACGGGCAGCGGTCTGGGACTGGCCATCTGCAAACACATCATCGAAGCACACGGACAGACCATACATGTGCGAAGTACGGAGGGGGTCGGTACCACCATCGGTTTCACGCTGGACAGCCGTAAGGAATAATTCCGCAACTTTACGCCATGAGCAAACGGACCGGCTACATCTCCTGGGATGAGTACTTCATGGGTGTGGCCCTGTTATCGGCCCAGCGCAGCAAAGACCCCGGCACCCAGGTGGGCGCCTGCATCGTGAATCCGCAGAACAAGATCGTCGGAGCCGGATACAATGGCATGCCCGCTGGCTGTCCGGACGACGAATTCCCCTGGGACAAAACGGGAACATTCCTGGACACCAAGTATCCGTATGTCTGCCACGCCGAACTGAATGCGATCCTCAACAATATCGGCATGGCGCTTCATGGCTGCCGGATCTACACCGCATTGTTCCCCTGTAATGAATGCGCCAAAGCCATCATTCAGTCCGGCATCTCCGAGGTCATCTTCCTGTCAGACAAATACAATGCCACCGAGGTGAGCTTCGCCTCCCGAAAACTGCTCGACCGGGCGGGGGTCACGTACCGCCAGGTCCATTCCCGGCTGGAACAGATTGTGCTTTCGTTTCGGGAGGAAGACGTATAGCAGGGGGAACGGGTCAGGTCGTTGTCTCGTTATTGTGGGTGGAGCGTTGATGTGTGGCCGGAGCGACTCAATAATAATCTTTCCCCTCCGACAGGCTTCTGATAAAATCCGCCGCTTCATGGCTCATCCGGGTGGCACGGGCCGTATTCTTCCTGTCATACAGGAAATGCCGGCAGTCGGACAAGCTGAATTTGAATACGGCGGACAAGACCTGGTGGCCCTGCGTATAGAATACCATGTCGCCATCATACCCGCATTTGTACATCTCGGTTTCCGGACCATCCATGAACTGAAGCAGCTTCCGGATGGCATCCCTGTTGGTCGTCGCTACCGTGCGGACAACGGAGTCGCTGAGCGACGGGCCGAAGCGGATGACGAGGCTGTCGCAGTGACGATAGTCGCGCTGCAACCCGGAGGATTGACAACTACTGAGAACGATCAGACACATGCTGAGCACCGAAAACAGAATGTTCATAGCGCGGAGTATTTGTTGAACGAGTCATGCACGGACTGCTGCATGGATACTTGAACGTTTTGGACGTTAATTTATGCTGTCGTGTTTTTAGTTTTCTTACTTTTTTGTATTTTAGGATGTTCGCATCATGCCGTTCCGCATACCCATATTCACGAACCTGCTCATCAGTTGCCTGGCATTTTCCGGAGCAGGACAGGATATCGACTTACAACAGATTGAATTTGAATTTCTAGGGAACCGGATCGAACTTGTACCCGGACCCGTAGCAAAAACCCTTTACTCCGATGATTGCGGCAAGGCGGGCGTTTTGGACTTTGCCTCCCGGTTACCGTCAGACACGCAGAACCTGCTCATCGAGCAACTCCGCAATCTGCGGCATGAACTGAATCTAAATGACTGGCTTTTCTACCAGCTCATCCGCCGGACTGCACAGGCGCTTTGTCCGAAATCAGATCATTACTACCGCTATACCGTGTTGAAATGGTGGATGCTGGTACACACCGGGTATGACGCCCGTCTTCGCTACGGACAGGACAAGTTGTTGTTCTATGTCCAAACCGATGATGCCATCTTCGAAATACCGGTCTTCCGTTGGCAGAACCGGAACTTTGTTTGCCTGAATTATCATGATTATGCAAATCGGATCGATTTTGACAGAGAATCTTTCGAGCTTCTACCACTGAAGGTCCCTACCGAAGGGTCACACCCCTTTTCCTACCGCATCAACCGGTTGCCTTCCCTGGGAGCCGGATCCTATCAGGAACGGAAGCTACA
>JBJOMF010000006.1:0-2851 GCA_046052505.1 Bacteroidota bacterium
ACGCAATTCACATCCATATCGCCAAACGGAAGGGATCCTACTTTGTTTCGGATCTTTCCGTTGCTTGTGTTCAGTACGTACACACCGGCCGAACGGTCGATCAGGCTGTAATCCATGAAGCGGTCCCCGTTCGATCCGATGACGAGGGTCCCGCCATTCCTGGCCACATTGCTGCGGAAACTGGCTCGGCCGGTCTCACTTTTCCAATTGAGGCGGAAGGATTGTCCGATCTCCTTATAGGGTTCTGCTTGGGGCGATTTAATGCGAAAGAGGGTCACTGTACACAGCAACAGGAGAGGAAGCTTGAGCATAACATGGGTTTGGTTCCTGTCAGTAACGATACGGATTCCCGGAACCATATGGCCATATCTTGCTTTAACGTAATTCTAACAGCGGCAGGATGATCCACGCAAGTCCTTCAGTAAGGGCAGGAGTTTTTTCTTCGCTTCTAAAAGGCGTCGATCGAGGCGTTTCCCAGCGGCTTTTTCTAGCCGGTATAGCATCCTTTTATCCGTCTGATGATTCAGATCGTGTTCGTTCCTGTAATCCCGGATCCGGTTCCGGAGGAGGTGGAGGTCGTGAGCATCGCCCAGTGCATTCAATCCCTCACCGAGTTGCCTTATCGCAGGTTCATCATATGGTACGGGGTCGGGGAGTATGCCGAGGGCAACATATGCTCGTTTCAGCTTTTTTCGGATGGTATGTGCATTTCTCCGGAACCGGCTAGACGATCGTGCGGCTTCCGAAAAGTGCTTACGGATTGATCTGCGGATGAGTGCGCGTATCTTTTTCGCGGTCATATCGGCCAGGATCATACGCAGCAACTGGTCCGTTTCGGTCCAAGCCCCTTCGAGGCTGTCTTTCTCCAGCTGTCTCTTCATGGCATCCCGTGCCAACTGTCGTTGCTCTGTCAACTGCTCTGTAAAAGCCGATTGAACCACTTCTTTCCGTTCTCCGAACCTGCGCAACCATTTTAAGCCCACGTCGGCATCTCTGTACCGGCCGGATTCTTTATAAAAGGCAAGGATCGGCTGAAAGGACTTATTCAGGGGGGTGTTCTTTTCGCCAAGCCATGTGATACAGGCCCGGAGTTTTTTGACCGCTACACGGAACGCATGCACGTTTCCAGGTCGGATCCGTTTTCGTAGCAGGCGCAGATTTTCCAAATAGATCGCAGCGGCGTCATGCCAAAGTTGCTCCAGAGGATGATGACCGGACATGTGGGGGATATATCGTCCCGCCCCGGGCGTTTAGGTCTTTGTGTCTGTTCCTGTCACTCAGCGGGAAGGCCCCCGCTGGTACTGGTATTCGATCTTACCCGTCAGTCGTTTCTCCTGGTCGAAAAGTACTTCTCGGGTCTTCAGCCCTTTCTCGTCGTATATGAATCGCCAGATGACGTAGCGTTGGTTCTGTCCCGATGTGGTAGCGATCTTTTGTATCACACGTCCGGATTCATCGTATTCGAACATGAGATCGGGCATGAGCCGCTTGTATCGGGTATTGTACCGAACGACATCCGTCAATCGGTCGGTATCATCATAATAGTAGTACACCATCGCAGTCTCGCGGCTCTTTCGGTAGCTGCGTTCCTCCCCGGTATTGCCGTTTTCATCGGTGGAGAATCGTATCTCCAGGCTGTCGCTCCCGTTTATGACCCTCCACATCCCGGAGGGCCTGCCGCTGCCATCGTAGGACCATTGGTGGGTTTCGGTCTGGTTGAAATCGCGGGCACTGTCACGCAGTGTATTTCTGATCCGGAGGATGCGGCCGGCCGTATCATGCTCGTATTCGATCTGGCTGACGACCCCGTTGGAGGAATCCAAACAGGATATCAGCCGGCCTGCGTCATTGAAGCCGTAGCGTACTACGGAATGGGCAGGCCCGTTCCGCAAGCTGATGCGGAGGGTCCGGCCACTGTCGAACAGGTCGTGAACCTCGGCATAATCCGTCGTTCGGCTACCGTTGGCATCGATACCCGTGGCGGTCATCCGGCGGACCTGCTCGGAGCGGTAGATTGTTTGCCTTCGTTCCGTTTCCAGCGCAGTGATGATATCATGGTAATAATACTGGGCCGTGCCGGTCGCAGGAGCCCAAAAGAGCAAGATGATCAGGGATCGCTTCATGTATGCCATCTACGTATACAAAGGTACCTCATTGTTGCGGGAACTGAAAAGGGCGGGTTTTCTGTTTTTTGTTTCTAATTTTATTCACAGGGGTGTGCAAGCCCCATCTACCAAACACCGAAATACGGCCGCCCATGCCAAACGCCCCCGATACCGCTTTCCTCCGCCTGATACAAATCATGGATGAGCTCAGGGAGAAGTGCCCCTGGGACCAAAAACAGACCATTGCCACCCTGCGGCAGATGACGATAGAGGAGACCTATGAACTGACGGATGCCATCACCCGGGAGGACTGGTCTGGCATACGGGAGGAGTTGGGTGACCTGCTGCTGCATATTGTATTTTATGCCCGGATCGGTACGGAGCAGGGTCGGTTCACGCTGGAGGACGTGATCCATTCCATCTGTGATAAGCTCATCGCCCGCCACCCGCATATCTACGGGGATGTGACAGTACGGGATGAGGCGGATGTCAAGCGGAATTGGGAGAAACTCAAGCTGAAAGAGGGCAAGAACTCCGTTTTGGGCGGGGTGCCCCGGGCCTTGCCTGCCCTTCCCAAGGCTATGCGGCTGCAGGAAAAGGCGAAACAGGTGGGGTTTGAATGGGACCACCGGGAGCAGGTGTGGGATAAGGTGCAGGAGGAACTGGCCGAGTTGCGGGAGGCGGAGCAGGGGGGTGATCGAGGCCGGATCGAGGAAGAACTGGGGGATGTACTTTTTTCTCTGGTG
>JBJOMF010000007.1:0-6168 GCA_046052505.1 Bacteroidota bacterium
TGCTCAACCTCCCATTCCAGCAGGAGGCGCGGGATGAATCCGGTTACATGCCCACCCTGCGCCAGCGCCGCGTCTGCCACGATACCCATTAACCCGGCACTGCCGCCCCCATATACGATCCGGACCCCGTTACGGGCAAGGGCACGGCCCAGCGTGGCCGCCTCTTCGGCAAACCGGGGGTTGTTCCCACTCTTGGAACCGCAAAAAACGGCCAGGGATTGGATCTTCATGCTGCATGCAAAGGTACTGGATGATAAATTTCTTTATCTTCCAAACTCGTTCGGCCCCCTTCAACCCATTGTATGTCACCTGCTGTCCTTTTTGCCTTCGTCATCGGTTATTTCGTGCTGTTGCTTGGCGTGGCCTGGTATACTTCACGCAACTCCGATAATGAATCCTTCTTCATCGGGAATCGCAGCAGCAACTGGATACTGGTGGCCTTCGGAATGATCGGTACCTCTCTCAGCGGCGTTACTTTTGTAAGCGTTCCGGGCGGGGTAGGGACAGGGAACTTCTTTTACTTTCAGGTAGTGCTCGGGTATTTGCTGGGCTATGCGGTCATTGCCTTTGTTCTGATCCCGCTGTACTACCGGATGAACCTCACCAGCATTTACACGTATCTCGAACGGCGCTTCGGAATGAATGCTCACCGGGCCGGCGCTTTTTTCTTTATACTGTCACGCACCGTGGGAGCTACGGCACGGCTCTATCTGGTCATCAGCGTCCTTCAGCTGTTTATTTTCAACCGGATGGGCATTCCCTTTGAAGCCACGGCATTGGTCATCCTCCTGCTTATTCTCCTGTACACGTTCGAGGGAGGCGTGAAAACGATCATCTACACCGATACCCTTCAGACGGCCGGGATGCTGACCGGTCTGGTGGTCTGCATCATCGTGATCATAAAGGCCCTGGGTACCGATTTCGGCGGTGCCATGCAGCTCCTGTCGGATGCCGGGTATACCAAGATCTTCAACGGGGACGTAAAGGCCCCCTCTTTTGCGTTGAAGCATCTGTTGGGCGGTATGTTCATCGCCATAGCCATGACGGGGCTGGATCAGGAAATGATGCAGAAGAACATCAGTGTGAAAACCCTGCGCGACTCGCAGAAGAACATCATGGCCTTTTCCGCGGTACTGCTGATCGTGAATTTCCTGTTTCTGGTGCTGGGCGGCGTTCTGTATCTCTATGCCAGGCAGAACAACATTGAGGTTCCGCCCGACGACCTGTTTCCGACCATCGCTCTCAGTAATGCCTTCAGCGGGTCCATCGGTGTCATCTTTATCATCGCCCTGATTTCGGCTCTGTTCCCGAGCGTGGACGGTGCGATCACCTCGCTGACATCCTGCTTCTGCATCGACATCCTCGCCCTGCCGGCTTCCTCCGCCACGGAACAGCAGAAGAAGCGTACGCGTCTTCGCGTGCATTTCACCTTTGCCTTGGTTTTCTTCTTGATGGTGATGGTCTTCAAATGGATCAATGACAAGCTCATCATCGACTTCATCCTGAAATTCGCCGGTGTCACCTACGGTCCACTGCTGGGCCTTTTCGCCTTCGGGATTCTCACCCGCAGGCGTCTTCGACCGGAACTGATCTGGCCGGTCTGTATCATCGCCCCGCTGATGGCTCTCGGCATCGATGTGCTCAGTAATCCGGCTTGGTATGAGGCCAAGTTACACCTGGGTCTGGGACTCACCGACCTGTCGGCTTCCGTGTTCAATGGCTATCGGATCGGGAACGAGTTGATCCTCATCAACGGGATCCTGACCTTCACGGGGCTCTGTATGATCTCACGCAAAGGCTCGCAGGGTTCCCTTTCAGCCGTCTGAGCTTTCCTACCTTTGCGACATCGTGGCCCTCGAGCTCATCCATCCACTCGCCGAAGCGTATGCCGCTGCACATTCCGACCCGGAAGATGATCTGTTGCGGTCCGTAGCCGAGCAGACCCGAAACGGACATCCGGAGGCGCACATGCTCAGCGGACACCTTCAGGGAAAATTCCTGGAGCAGCTCAGCTGCTTGATGCGACCTCATCGGATCCTCGAGATCGGCACGTTCACCGGCTACAGTGCACTTTGTCTCTCCAAAGGCCTGGCCCCCGACGGGCAGCTGCATACGATCGAGATCCGTGAGCGGGATGCCGCCACGGCGCGTATCCATTTCGACCGTTCACCCCTGGGCAAGAAGATCGTCTCGCATACGGGGCCAGCGGCCGCGATACTGCCACAGCTCCGGGAGGAATGGGACCTTGTTTTTCTGGATGCTGATAAGACGGGTTATATCGAATATTTTAACCTGGTTTTTCCCCAATTGCGGAAAAACGGGGTTATTTTAGCAGATAATGTGCTCTTTCACGGTCAGGTGATGGACCCGTCCGCAACGGGAAAGAATGTACAGGCCATCCGGGCTTTCAATTCGTTCGTCCGATCGAGGGACGATGTGGAGGTCGTGATGCTCACCATTCGGGACGGACTCAGTCTGATACGAAAGATATCCTGATGAAAGGGAAAATCGGATCCATGCAAAAACACCGCAGCAGCGTGCTTTTACTCCTGGCACTGCTGGCCGTAGCCCCTGTCCGTGCACAGCAATCGGAACGCGTTCGTGAATATATCGAACGATACAAGGCGCTGGCCATATCGGAAATGCAGCGCACCGGAGTGCCGGCTTCCATCAAACTTGCCCAGGGTATCAATGAAACGATGGCCGGTACCAGTGACCTGGTCCTCCGTTCTAATAATCATTTTGGGATCAAGTGCAAGTCGAACTGGACGGGAGAATCCGTCCGTCATGATGATGATGCCCGGGGTGAGTGCTTCCGGAAATATACCAGCCCGGAAGATTCGTACCGGGACCATTCCGATTTCCTGCGGAGCAACCAACGGTATGCTTTCTTGTTCACGATCGATCCCGAGGATTATTCCGGCTGGGCGCAGGGATTAAAAAAAGCGGGGTATGCCACCAACCCCCGTTATGCACCTGCACTGATTAAGACCATTGAGGATTATGGACTGCAGGAATACACCCTCCTCGCATTGGGCAAGGAGGTGCAGGAACCGCAGCAAACGATACCGGTACCGGCCGATCCCCCTCTGGACCAGTCTGTCCCTTCTCCGCCCTCTATCAGGCGCGAAACATATCCGGCAGGCGTCTTTCTCATCCATGAGACCCGGGTCGTGTTTGTGCCGGCCGGTACGCCGTATTTGGCCGTGGCTCGCGAATACGGGATCGATCTTGCCAAACTCTTCGAATTCAACGAGCTGGTACGCATGGAAGTGACGGATAAGGATCGATTGCTGTACCTGCAGCGAAAGCGTAAGACCGGTGCGTCAGCGACCCATGTCGTGCAAGCCGGCGAAAGCCTTCATGACATTGCACAGCATCAGGCCATACGTATCGAAAGCCTGCTGGAGCTGAATGGACTTCGAACGGGTGACAGGCCCGCCGTCGGTGCCACTCTCAGCCTCCGGGAACGTGTTGCCGTGCCGCCCCGACTGGTTCAGGCGGATGCAAATTCACCCCTTCCCGCCCAGGGAAGTCACTAAACCCTGTCCGTATGCAACGAGTAACCGTACACGACAAGTCCTTCGAAGTTTATCTGGATGCGAACATCATCCGTGAACGCGTCACTGAACTGGGGGCCCGTATCAGTCAGGATTATGCGGGGCGACGCCCTCTTTTTCTGGCGATCCTGAACGGATCATTCATGTTCGCCTCTGACCTGTTCAAGCAGCTGCAGATCGAGGCGGAGATCTGCTTCATTAAACTGGCCTCATACAAGGGAACCAAGTCATCCGGTAATGTGGTCACGCATATCGGACTGGAGGAGGATCTTTTCGGTCGAGATGTCATTATACTGGAGGATATCGTGGATACCGGGCATACGCTGCACCATTTCCTTCCAACCATCGGCCACCGGCAGCTGGGCAGCCTGAAGATTGCAACGCTGCTCCACAAGTGGGAAGCGACCGTTCACGACCTTCAGCTCGATTATGTGGGCTTCCGTATTCCCAATAAGTTCGTGGTCGGTTATGGATTGGATTACAATGGGCTGGGACGAAACCTCCCGGCGATCTATCAGCTGGCCTGAAGGCATTGCGTTTTTTGTCGTAATTTATATGCGATAGGCTTCCATGAAGACCATCCTCCATATCGCCCTGTGGTGCCTGGTACTGCCGGCTGCAGGGCAACAGTATTATGTGCGGGGTGAGGTCCGGGATGAATCCGGGAAGCTGCTCTCGAATGTGTCCATCCTTCAATTACGTACCGGCTATCTTTTCCGTAGCGGTTCATCGGGTACGTTCGGCATCCTGGCGCAAGCGCGTACGGACTCCCTGCGTTTTTCGTTACCGGGCTTTTACCCCCAGCAGTTGGATGCCGATGCCGATCAATATCTCCGGGTCACGCTCAAGGCACTGCCTGTGTCACAGCAGTCCAATCGGAACAAGCTCTCCTCCCTGACACGTGACCTGGAAAAGGAGGTCCAGAAATCCTGGTATACCGGCAATGAGACCTACGCCAGTTTGCTGGAAAATAATTTTGTAAGTGCGCATCGGTTTCCCAGTACTGGGATCTCCCTGAATGTCGACCGGGCTTCCTATAGCAATATCCGCCGGTTCATTACCCTCAATACGCAGGTGCCGCCGGATGCGGTTCGGATCGAGGAGATGCTCAATTACTTCAATTTCGGATACGAGGAGCCTGCGGGTACCGATCCGTTTCGGATTAATACCACCCTCACCTCCTGCCCCTGGAATCCGGAGGGTCACCTATATTATATCCGATTGTCCGCCCGGAAATTGAACCTCGACAGCCTTCCACCCAGCCACCTGGTCTTTCTCATCGATATCTCGGGATCGATGGACATGCCCAACCGGCTGCCTCTGATCAAGTCCTCGTTCCGTCTCCTGGCCCATAACCTGCGCGCAAAAGACTCCGTGACCATCGTTGTATATGGCGGGTTGACAGGTGTTTTGCTGAACTGTACCAGCGGTGCCGATAGGGATACGATCCTGAAAGTGATCGACGCGCTGGAACCGGGTGGAAATACCCCCGGAGAATCCGGCATCAAAAGTGCTTACCAGGAGGCTCGCTCCCATTACATCAAGGGAGGGAATAACCGGATCATTCTGGCTACGGACGGGGATTTCAACGTGGGCCTGAAGACCGATCAGGAACTGGAGGAGCTCATCGTTCGGGAGCGGGATAATGGGATCTACCTCACCTGTCTGGGCGTGGGCATGGGAAATTATAAAGACTCCAAGATCCAGGTGCTTGCCGAAAAGGGCAACGGAAACTTTGCCTATCTCGATAATTACCGAGAGGCTGAAAAAGTGCTCATGAAGGAGTTCACACAGATGCTGTACGCCGTGGCGGATAATGTGTACATGGACCTCGATTTCAATCCGGCTTACGTACAGGAGTACCGACTGCTCGGATTTGATAACAAAGTAGGGGCCCTCCGCGATTCCATGTCCAATATCGAGGGCGGCGAGATCGGTTCGGGTCAGAGTCTTCTAGCACTGGTGGAAGTGATCCCGACCGCTGCGGGGAGAAAATTGGAGTCCTTGCCGGATGCATCAGCGGTGGTTTCAGGGATTCGCCTCCGCTATCAGTATCCCGGGAAAGAAGAAGGGCATGTGTACCGGTATACGAGCCCATACTCCTTTCGGCCTATGGAGGCCCTGGATAGCAGCTTTCGTTTTTCCGCAGCAATCGCTATGTACGGGTCACTGCTTCGGTCATCCCGGTTTCTGAAAAATGCGGGATGGAATGAACTTTGGGCCCTTGCAGCTCCATCCATCGGCTCAGGAAACCCTCTTCAACGGGAGTTTGTAGAGCTGGTCCAACAGAGTCGGACGCTTTACCTGAGGGGGCGTAAGAAAAAAGGGGGCGCATCACGCCCGGACTGATATGCATCAGGAGAACATCTCCTTGATGCGGTCGAAGAAATTCTTCGATCCTTTTTCCGGATGCGGTTTGAAATTGGCAGACTGCTGCAGTTTTTCCAGCAAGGCCTTTTCCTCCGAGGTCAGGTGTTGCGGTGTCCAGATATTCACCTGAATCAGTTGGTCGCCCTTTTCATAGGAATTCACCGCCGGGAATCCCTTTCCTTTCAGCCGCAGGATCTTGCCGCTCTGGGTGCCGGCCGGGATCTTGATCTTGGCACGG
>JBJOMF010000008.1:0-3426 GCA_046052505.1 Bacteroidota bacterium
ACCGGCATTGCCGCCGCCTACGATCAGGATGGAGTATTGGTGTTTCATGACAGATGCAATTAGGGCCCAAAACTATCGCTCCCGTCGCAGCGGCAGCGTGATAATAGTCACGCGCAGCACCTTAGTGTAGAGGATCAGGTTCCGACCGCATTGATATTGAGTACAGTCACATAGAGCGCTGACCCCTGTCATGCCCCCGCAGACCGGCTTGTTTCCATTTTTGTCTTGCCTCGGACCCTCACAGGTTCAGCACTCGTCATTCATCCCATAAACTGACCTCACATGAAAGTGGAGCAGATCTATACCGGCTGCCTGTCGCACGGTGCCTACTACATCGAAAGCCGCGGGGAAGCGGCCATCATCGATCCCCTTCGGGAAAGCCGACCCTATATTGAGCGCGCCGAGCGCAACGGGGCCCGTATCAAATACATCCTGGAAACCCATTTCCATGCCGATTTTGTCAGTGGGCATGTGGATCTGATGCACAAGACAGGCGCCACCATCGTTTTCGGTCCCACGGCCATTCCTACCTACCCGGCACATATCGCCGGCGACGGCGAGCTGCTCCGTATCGGCGACCTGACCCTGCAGGTATTGCATACGCCGGGCCATACCCTTGAATCGACCAGTTACCTGCTATATGATGCGGAGGGGAACCCCCATGCCATCTTCACCGGCGATACGCTTTTCATCGGCGATGTCGGACGCCCCGACCTTGTTCAGAAGGTCAAGGCCGGCATCACCCCCGAGTTTCTGGCGGGACTGCTCTACGATTCCCTGCGTAAAAAGATCATGCCCCTGCCCGATGAGGTGATCGTATATCCCGGTCACGGAGCCGGAAGTGCCTGCGGTAAGAACATGAGCAGCGAGACCGTTGATACGCTGGGCCATCAGAAAAAAGTGAATTACGCCCTGCGTGCCGATATGACACGGGAGGATTTTATCCGCGAGGTCACCACCGGCCTCGTGGAGCCGCCCCCGTATTTCCCGCTGAACGTGCTGTTGAATATCGGCGGTGGCATGGATCTTATCGATGATATTATTGCACGCGGTGTACGGCCCCTCCGTGTACGCGAGTTCCAAACGGTATGGGAAAGTCTGGAAGCACTGGTGATCGATACCCGCTCCAAGGAGGCCTACGCACAAGGTCATATCCCCGGCAGCATCTTCATCGGGCTGGACGATCAATTCGCCCCCTGGGCCGGAACACTGATCAGTGACCTGAAAACACCGATCCTCTTTCTTTGCGAGGACGGGCGCGAGGAAGAAGTGGTGGTGCGCCTCTCGCGTGTCGGTTTCGATCAGACCCGTGGCTACCTGCAGGGCGGACTGGCCGCCTGGAAGCAGGCCGGACAGCCGGTTGATTCGATACAAGAGATCTCTGCGCAGGATTTCGCCAGCCTGTTCCGTATGGACAGCTCCTCGATCCATCTGATTGACGCACGCCGCAAGAGTGAGTACGATTCCGAACACGTGGTGGGTGCAGTGAACTTTCCGCTGGACTTCGTCAATAAGAACATGGAACAGCTTGACCCGCACCGGGAATATCATGTTCATTGCGCCGGCGGGTATCGGTCCATGATCCTGATCTCGATCCTGCGAGCGCGCGGATTTTCCCGACTGGTGAATATCCGAGGCGGTTTTAAGGAGCTCCGGCAAACCACCCTCGAACGTACGCAGTACATGGAACCCGTTACCCTGCTATGACCGATACTGCTGGGTTCCCTCGGTGATCCTGGTCACAGACCGCATGTCCGAACCGCGTTATCTTCGGCAAAATTCCAGGGATGCCCACCATTTCGCTGACCACCGCCGGATTCAAGGAACGGATTTTCAACTACGAAACCGAGACCGAATGGAATTACCAGGGCGAGCTGCCGGCGATCATCGACTTCTATGCCGATTGGTGCGGACCCTGCAAGATGGTGGCACCGATCCTGGAGGAACTGGCTGAGGAGTACAAGGACCGCCTTCTTATCTACAAAGTGAATACCGACCAGGAGATGGAACTCTCCGCCGTATTCGGCATACAAAGCATCCCCACGCTGCTGTTCATCGGTGCCGACGGCGAACCCATGATGCAGCCCGGGGCCTTTCCCAAACATGTATTCCGGCAGATCATCGAGGAAAAACTGCTGCCCAAGACCGCCTGAGCGATCACTGCGTGACGGAACGACTGCAATCTTCCGACGGATAAAATTTTCGAAGGGTGCAGCACATCCGTACATGGGCCAGCGCTCCGGCACCTGCGGTGAGCAGGGCCATGAACAGGATCGCCGCTTCAAGGCCGATCCGGTCGGCCAGCACTCCGGCCACAACCGCACCAACGACATAGCCGCTGTCACGCCAGAATCGGAAAATACCCAGTCCCTCCGCCCGTTGAGAGGGATGCAGCCCTTCTGCCACCACTGTCAGAAAGTTCGGATAGACCAGCGCGGTGCCCGCTCCCAGCAATACGGAACCGATCACCAGCAACGGCATACTGGTGCCTAGGGCCAGCAGCGCGATCCCGATGGACTGTGTCCACATGCCGGCCGTGATGAGTTGCTTTTTGCAATAGCGATCGCCCATGGCACCGGTCACCAGCTGCAACAGGCCCCAGACCACCGGATAGAGGGCCGCGATGAGCCCGGTCTCTGCCACCGTAAATCCCTTGCGGAGGAGAAAGACCGGTACCAGTCCCCATACCACGGCATCGTTCATGTTATTGATCACCCCGTTGATGGTCACCGTACCGATGTTGCGGTGTTTCCAGCTTACCGCTGTCCAGGGTCGGGGAAGAACCAGAAGGGTGCTGCCGGCGCTTTCTTCCTGTACCAGCGCGGTGGTATCGCGCACCAGCAGGAGGGAGAGCAGTAAGCCGGCGGCCAGGAAGAAAAGACCGGGCAGGAACGGGTACCATACATAACCGTAGCGGGCTGCGATGGCACTGGCGAGGAAGGAGGCAAGGCCCACCGACAGGTAGCCGGCGAATTCGTTGATGCCCATCGCCAGTCCGCGGTGTCGCGGGCCCACTAGGTCCACTTTCATGATCACGGTGGCCGACCAGGCCAGTCCCTGGTTGATGCCCAACAGCAGGTTGGCGGCGACCACCCAGTTCCAGTCCCGCGCGTAGAGCAACAGGAACGGAACCGGCAGGGCGAACAGCCATCCGATCACCAGCACCTGTTTGCGGGTGAACCGACGCATCAATCGTGCCATGAGGTAATTGCTGATGGCCTTGCTGATACCGAAAGCCAGGATGAAGCTCATGATGGCCTTACCGCTCTCAAGGCCGAAAGCAGATCCGCCAAATGCGGGAAGTACGGCCCGTTCCAGTCCGACCATCCCTCCCACGAAGGCGTTGACGGTCACCAGCAGCAGGAATTGCACGCGGTTCTCCAGAAGGCCTTGAACGGGGATGGTGCCGGGGCGCTTCATTTTTTT
>JBJOMF010000009.1:0-4684 GCA_046052505.1 Bacteroidota bacterium
ATTTTTCTTCGCAGGAAGTTCGGTTCAAATTGAATGAATCGGGTGACCCGATCGGTATCATGGTCAAGGAAAGCAAGGAAGCGCATCAACTCATCGAGGAATTCATGCTCCTCGCCAATCGGACGGTCGCCGAGCACATCTCAAAATTGAAAGTGGCCGACAGGCCCTTGCCCTTTCCATACCGGATCCACGACGATCCGGATGCCGAGAAGCTCGTACCCTTTGCGGCCTTTGCACGGAAGTTCGGTCATAAATTCGATACCTCGTCCCCGGAAGCCATTGCCGCTTCGTTCAACCAACTGCTCAAGGATGCGAAAGGCCGGCCGGAGCAGCACGTGTTGGAGCAATTGGGGATTCGGACCATGGCCAAGGCCAAGTACACATCGGAAAATATCGGACACTACGGGCTTGGATTTGAGGATTATTGCCATTTCACATCCCCCATCCGCCGCTATCCCGATGTCATCGTACACCGGGAACTCTTCCGGGTTCTCAACGGTCAGCTTCGACCCGACAAGAAAATGGAGGAGAAATGCAAGCATTGCAGCGAACGGGAACGTGCCGCCATGGATGCGGAACGGGCCGGTAATAAATACATGCAGGTCCTGTACATGAAAAATTACCTGGGGGAGGAATTCGAAGGGGTGATCAGTGGGGTGGCCGCTTTCGGATTCTGGGTTGAGACGGTTGAGCACAAGTGCGAGGGATTGGTCAGTCTGGTCAGTCTCTCCGACTACGACGACTTCGTGCACGATGAGGCCCAGTATTGCCTTGCAGGAAAACGGACCGGGCGAAAATTCCGTATGGGAGATAAGGTCTGGATCCGGGTAGTCGCCGCCAATCTCACCCGGCGACAGCTCGATTATGAATGGGTCGTCGCCCGTGATGCAGGGACTCATGCCAAAAATTCCGATTTCAAAAAATAAAAAGGTCAGCGATGCAGTCTTTTGAACTTCTGAGCCGGCAGTTCGCCATGCGGTTCGAGGAACGTCACTTTCCGTTACGCCCTGCCACATTGTATGATCCTGCCGAGTATTTCCTCGGTCTGGGTGGCAAACGGATCCGTCCCGTTCTGGTACTTATGGGTAATGAGCTTTTTGGGCCTCTGAACGAGGATGCCTACCATGCAGGGACCGCCATCGAACTCTTCCATAATTTCACCCTGATCCACGACGACATCATGGATCAGGCGCCGCTGCGCAGGGGGAAGGAGACGGTCCATTTCAAATACGGCGAGAATACGGCTATCCTGGCAGGCGATGTCATGCTGGTTCAGGCCTATGAGGCGCTGAGCCGGATCCGGGGGGAGGCCTTGCATCCTATCATGACCCTTTTCAATCAAACCGCAAGGGAAGTCTGTGAGGGGCAGCAACTGGACATGGATTTTGAGGCCATGCGATCGGTTGCGCTCGATGCCTACCTTCATATGATCGAATTGAAGACCTCGGTGGCGCTGGCTGCAAGCCTGAAGATGGGTGCCATCCTTGGCGAAGCCAGCGAGCGGAATCAAAACTTACTGTATGAGTTCGGCAGAAAGCTCGGGATCGCCTTTCAGGTACAGGATGATTACCTGGATGCTTTCGGCGACCCTGACAAATTTGGAAAGCAGGTAGGGGGGGATATCCTTGCCAACAAGAAGACATTCCTGCTCATTCATGCCCTTGAAACGGCTTCCCCGGATCAGCGGAAACGGCTACAAGAACTGCTTGAAGGGCCGGTAGAGGGAAAAGTACCAAAGGTCCTGTCCATCTATCGGGAAACAGGGGTCGACGCCTGGGCACTGGAATTGAAGAACCGATACCTCGATGAGGCCCTGACGCATCTGGATGATATTGCCGTCCTGTCGCGCCGCAAGGAGCCATTGCAGGAGCTGGCCCGCTTCCTGGTGGGCCGTGACCACTGATCAGATCAGGACCGAATCGGCATGAAATCCGTGCATCAGGCACAGGGCTATGATCGTAAGGTCGATCAACAGACTGCCGATGAATACCGGGATCGTGATCCGGGTTGGAAGAGCGGCCAGGTTCACGATCAGCGAAGCCGCCATGGCGCCAATGGCAAAGGGCCAAAAGATGAATGCATTTCCTGCGTAAATGATGGCAAGAAGGGTCGCTATTGTAATGATACAGCCATGTCCGGTGAGGATGATGGCGGTCCAAGCCAGCCGATTCCTTTCCTGAGATTCTGTCCAGGTCATGAAGCGGGTCCAGAGACGCTCACCGTGTATTTTAGGGAGAGTGGGCTGAAACGGATGCGGGGTGGCAGGGGTTTGCATGGTGGTTGATTTAGGATACAAATGTCAGCCCCTGAAGGGCCATCCGATATGACGCCAGGAGGCCGGATGACTGATCCTGGTCATGCAACAAGTACGTAGCTGGCCCCGAAAACAGATCCGATCCGAATTTTGCCTATTTTGAATCACTAAAACCAACTGTATGCCCAAGGCCCTTTTCCGACGCAAGTCCATCGAAAAATTGAATCGGGAGGTGGATATCCCGGGAGATGATATCCACCGTCATGGTCTGCGGCGGGTACTGGGGGTTCGGGACCTGACGTTCCTGGGCATTGCGGCCGTGATCGGTGCGGGGATCTTTTCCACCATCGGGGGTGCGGCTTACAATGGTGGACCGGGCATTTCCCTGTTGTTCATCATCACGGCCGTCACCTGCGGCTTCTCGGCTTTGTGCTATGCCGAATTCGCCAGCCGTGTGCCCGTGGCGGGTAGTGCCTATACCTATGCCTACGTGACCTTCGGTGAGCTCATCGCCTGGATCATCGGGTGGGCCCTGATCCTGGAATATGCCATCGGAAATATCGTCGTCGCCATTTCCTGGAGCGGGTATTTCAACAACCTGCTGGTCCACATCTTCGATATTCACCTGCCCGATTGGATGCTGGTTGATCCTGCGACCGCAACCGCCGCATACCGGAAAGCCACGGAGGCGCTCGCTTCTGGAACGGTCACCGACCCGGATGTCTTGAACCAGTATCAATTCGCTGTAAAAGCCTATACCGATGCCCCGGTATTGGCCGGCATGCGTATCTTTTTTAATCTACCCGCTTTCATGATCGTGGCCCTGATCACCTGGCTGGCCATCACCGGGATCCGGGAAAGCAAACGCTCGGCCAACCTGATGGTCATCTTCAAGGTGGTCGTCATCCTGTTCGTGATCGTTGCCGGCGCTTTCTTCGTAGATACCAACAATTGGACCCCCTTCATGCCCAACGGCTTCGAGGGGGTACTCAAGGGGGTCTCGGCGGTCTTCTATGCCTACATCGGCTTTGACGCGATCTCGACCACTGCGGAGGAGTGTAAGGACCCGCAGCGAGATATGCCGCGGGGCATGATCTATTCCCTGGTCATCTGTACCATTCTGTACATACTGATCGCACTGGTACTTACCGGCATCGAATCCTCGGCCTCCTTCCAGGGTGTCAACGACCCGCTTGCCTTTGTTTTCGAGAAACGGGCTCCCTGGATCGAGCACATCGTATCGATCAGTGCCGTGGTAGCCACCACGTCCGTATTGCTGGTATTCCAGATCGGGCAGCCCCGGATCTGGATGAGCATGAGCCGCGATGGCCTGTTGCCCCGGAAGTTCCAGCAGATCCATCCCCGCTACCAGACCCCCTTCTTCGCCACGCTCATCACCGGTCTTATCGTGGGAGCCGGTGCATTGTTCATCCAAAGCGGGCTGGTAACGGACCTGACCAGTATCGGTACGCTTTTCGCGTTCGTGCTCGTATCCGGGGGGGTCCTGTTACTGCCTCCGGCGCCTAAGGAGGCCGGGCGGTTCCGCCTGCCATACATCAACGGGCAATACCTCATTCCGCTGCTGACGGCCGGATTCATCTACCTGTTCCGGCACCGGCTGGTCGATTCCGTGGCGCATATCGGTCATGAGAATTATCAGGAGGTGCTCTTTCTGGTTTACGTGATCATCATGGTCGTTCTCACCGGTCTGACCTGCATCCGGAAATATTCTTTCATTCCGATCATGGGCGTGCTGTCTTGTCTCTACCTCATGATCGAGATACCTGCCGTGAGCTGGACCTGGTTCTTCCTATGGATGGGACTGGGGCTGCTCATCTATTTCCTGTATGGATTCCGGAACAGCCGACTTGCCGGTCCGGGTATCCGCTAACCACTGAAAGCCGTCGAATATCACTTGCTTGGTACCTTTGCCGGCAAAGGAAGGCATGAAGTACCAGATCGGGGATACCGTACTGATCCTGCACTCGAACGAGGAAGCCGTGGTCCGGGATATCATGGGTCAGGATATGCTGCTGGTGGACGTGAACGGGGTCTCCTTCCCCGTGTATATGGACCAGGTCGATTTTCCCTACTTCAAACGGTTCACGGAAAAGAAGCCCTTGGCCCGCCCCAAAGAGAAGCAATACATCGATGATCTGCGCCGGGAAAAACGCCTCGAGCAGGAGCAGGTCGTGGACGGGCTCTGGCTGACCTTTCTGCCTGTGATGGATACGGATGCTTTCGGCGACCTTGTGGTCGAGGAACTGAAACTCCATCTGGTGAATCACACCCCGCTGGCCTATGTCTTTACGTACCAGCTGACCTTTTTCGGAAAGACGGACCTCACGCTGACGAATACGATACGGCCTTTTCAGGATTTCTACCTGCAGGATATTCCCTTCGCCGATCTGAATGACAGCCCCGCCTTTG
>JBJOMF010000010.1:0-5249 GCA_046052505.1 Bacteroidota bacterium
AATACCATCAACGGATCCTGGGGATACGAATTCCTCCTCGGGAAAAAACTGCTGACCCTGCGCCTGCCAAATATCGAATACGCATCGTTCCGGTCGCAACCCCGGCTGGACTCCATTTTCAGCAAGAACCCATCCCTCAGGAACATTTTTGCCGACGGTCTGATCGCCTCCACGATCATGGGCCTGCAGGTGAAAGGCGGCCGGGGAAGGCATGTGAACAGCTTCAACCTGAATCTGGAACTGTCGGGGCTCATGACAGGACTGCTCAACAATTCATTCCTCGACAGCAACCTGTTCCGGTTCATCAAGGTCGATGCCGAATTCTCCCGCAAGATCGACATGGGGAAATCATCCCTGGTGCTGCATGCTTTTGCAGGTATGGGCTATGCATTCGAATCAACGGTAAAAGAAGGAAACCGGTACAACCTTCCACTGCTGCGACAATATTTTGCCGGCGGACCCAACAGCATGCGGGCCTGGGGTCTCCGGAAGCTGGGACCGGGCTCTTCAGTAAAGGATTTCGGGAATACCGGCCTCCCGGATCGCTTTGGCGACCTGCACCTCGAAGCGAACATCGAATACCGTTTTCCCTTCTTCCGGATCTTCGGTTACAATGTCGAAGGCGCACTGTTCACTGATATCGGGAATGTTTGGTTCACCAAGAAAGCTCCCGGCCGCCCGCCAGAGGAGGTCTTTTCGATCAACCGACTGGGTCGCGATATCGCAGTGGGGGCCGGAACAGGTTTCCGGATCGACCTGAGCTTTTTTGTGATCCGGCTGGATTACTCGGTAAAGGCCAAGGACCCGAGTCCGGACCCCACCAATGCTGCCGCACAGAATAAATGGTTCGGTTACAGGCGATGGCGGGATGCCGATCAGTTCCAGCTGGCGATCAGCTATCCCTTTATATTCTGATCCCCACGGAACGTCTTCTCGAACGATTCCAGGGACTGTGCCTGCTCCAGAAGGAACTCCCCGATACGGGTCCGGCAAAGACTGCTGAGATAAGCCCCGCAACCCAGCGCCTGCCCGACATCATGGGCCAAACTGCGGATATAGGTACCGGTGGAACAGACCACCCGAAAACCGAGCAGCGGCGGTTCGAACGATGTGATCTCGAACCGGGAGATGGTGACGCGACGAGGCTCCAATACCACCTCCAGACCCTGGCGGGCCAGTTCATAAACACGCTTCCCCCCCTTTTTGATCGCCGAATGGGCTGGCGGCACCTGCAAGATCTCGCCGGTAAACCCGGCAGCAACCTCGCAAATTCGGTCCCGAGTGATCCCTTCGATGCTGCGGGGATCCTGCGGCTCGCTTTCCAGATCGTATGTAGGGGTCACCGCACCGATCGTGATCGTACCGGTATACTCCTTTTCACGGGCCATGTACTCGTTGATACGTTTGGTGAATTTACCGGTGCATATGATGAGCAGACCGGTAGCCAGTGGATCCAGCGTTCCGGCATGTCCGACTTTTTTGATGCGGATGAGGTTTCGCACCTTCCGAACTACATCGAAGGAGGTCCACCGCAGCGGTTTATCGATCAGCAGCACCTGCCCTCCCTCAAAATCGGCCATTCCCGTATTCATGATCGTGTTGGGTGAAGAAAATCCCGGTCCGGAGGTCCGAACCGGGATCGTATCAGGTAATGAAGGGATGCAAGCGCTCCCATAATAAAGGGTCACAACGAACTTACAATACTGAGCAACATGACGAGAAGGCTCAGCATCAGCAGGATCGCCCATACGGCGAAATAATTACGAACATTGGCAAATCCGGATGCCAGCGACATGGAGTCATTGGTCTGCAGCCCCCGGACGATCCGATTTCCGGCATTGAGCGCAAAGATCGACGTAACGACCATGATGATGGCGAGGATGACGTACGTAGCCATACCGATATTCCCGATCATAGAGATATCACGCCGGCCGTAACCACCGTACGAGTAACGGGCCCGGCTGGCAGCTTGCTGGATCGCGATCCCCGCCAGAAAGAAGATCGCTCCGAGGATGATACCGACCACCCCGAGTACTTTCGCCCAGGATGCCAGGCTGCGCAGCGTATATACGTTTTGTGAATCGAGATTCGTCGAAAAGAGTGTGGATTGCTGTTGGTCCATACAAATGGTTTTAGGTTTTGCCTAAAATACCTCATTCCTGTGAATACGCAAAAAACGGTCAGTATGCCCGCGCGAACAACACCCGCTGTACGGAGGGCTGACCGCTATAGACACACGAACCGCTTTCCTGCGGATTGTCGAGGGGGATGCAGCGGATGGTCGCCTTCGTTTTTTCCTTGATGGCCTGCTCCGTTTCGGCAGTACCGTCCCAGTGAGCGGAAATGAATCCACCCGTACCGTCCAGCAGGGAAACGAACTGCTCCCAGGTATCGGCCGGTGTGATATGGGCATTCCGGAACGATGCGGCGCGTTGGAACATGGCTGCTTGTATCTCATCGAGGAGACCACGGACGTGCGCGACGATCCCCGCAAGCGGTACCGTCGCTTTTTCCTTGGTATCCCGCCGGGCCACTTCCACCACCTGCTGCTCGAGGTCGCGCGCACCCAGTGCCAGCCGGACGGGTACGCCCTTCAGTTCATATTCGGCGAACTTCCATCCCGGACGTGCATGGTCGTTATCATCATATTTCACCCGGATGCCGAGGTTCCGGAAGGATGCCATCAGTTCCGCCGCTTTGCCGTCGAGCAAGGCCTTTTGTTCGGCCCCCTTATAGATCGGCACGATGACCACCTGCAGCGGGGCGATGCGGGGCGGAAGGACGAGGCCGGCATCGTCGCTGTGCGCCATCACCAGCGCCCCAACCAGACGCGTGCTCACGCCCCAACTGGTCGCCCACACATATTCAAGTTGATTGTCGCGGTTCGAGAACTTCACATCGAAAGCCTTCGCGAAGTTCTGTCCCAGGAAGTGGGAGGTCCCGGCCTGCAAGGCCTTTCCGTCCTGCATCAGGGCCTCGATGCAATAGGTTTCCTCGGCGCCGGCGAACCGCTCACTGGCCGTTTTGACACCCTTGATAACGGGTAGCGCCATATAATCCTCTACGAAACGGGCGTAGACCTCCAGCATCTGTTCGGTTTCGGCGATCGCCTCCTGCCGCGTCGCATGGGCCGTATGCCCCTCCTGCCAAAGGAATTCCGCCGTCCGAAGGAACAGGCGGGTCCGCATCTCCCAGCGAACGACATTGGCCCATTGATTGATGAGCAGCGGCAGGTCACGATGCGACTGGATCCAATCCTTATAGGTATTCCAGATAATAGTCTCCGAAGTAGGCCGTACGATCAACTCCTCCTCCAGCTTGGCCTCGGGATCGACGACCACCCCGCCGCCGTCGGGATCGTTCTTGAGCCGGTAATGGGTGACGACGGCGCATTCCTTGGCAAACCCCTCCACATGGGCGGCCTCGCGGCTGAGAAAACTCTTGGGGATGAACAACGGGAAATAGGCATTGACATGGCCCGTATCCTTGAACATACGGTCCAGCGCATCACGCATCAGCTCCCAGAGGGCATAGCCGTAGGGTTTGATGACCATGCAACCCCTGACGGCGGAATAGTCCGCCAGACCGCCTTTCAGTACCAGGTCATTGTACCACTGGGAATAATCCGATTCCCGCGATGTGATCTCCTTACTCATGCAGCGTATTTTGAATGGATCCGATCTTTAGTACGGAATTAACAGATCCGCACACAATATGCACCGGATTGGCCGAATCTTTGCAGCTGAAAGACAAAGGCCTGTATCAAATTCCGGGCTGCCCAAAAGTACTAACTTCAACCTGAAACCGATAAACGAAAAGCCATGAAACCGATCCGTTCCCTGCTCCTGGTTTCCGTTGTACTGCTGCAGGCCTGCAGCACCGCCTATCGTACCGGTCAGACCCCGGACGATGTTTACTATTCACCTGCCAGAGGCGAGAAAGAGGAATACGTCGAGTCGGAGCGGGATAACGACCGTTCCAACCGGTACGACGATTCGTATTACGATGATCGGTTCCTGCGGATGCGGGTGCAGAACAGACTCCGATGGAGCACACTGGATTCCTGGTACCTGTACGACCGTTACAGCATCGGGTACAATTATTATTTCGGTAGCTTCTTCAACCCCTATAACGCCTGGCATGTCTATTACAATCCCTACGGACGGTTCTATCCTTATAAGGTATATCACCCCGGCAACGGGTTGAACCCGCGGCCATCCTCTGGCCCACTCGTAAAACGCCCCATCAATCTCTCGGGATACAGGGGCGCGAACTACAACCTCTGGAACCAGGGAGGCATGACCAAGAAGCCGGTCACCACGACCCGACCGGTCTATACGAATACGAACTACAACAACCGCAACAACGGAATCAGCGAAAAGATCCGCTCCGTTATACCAGATGGGAACAGCGGACGGGGCTCCTCCCGGAATTACACCCCGTCGTCCGGCAATACATCCGGTGGCGGCCGCAGTGCCTCCGGCAACAATTCCTCGGGCGGAAATTCCGGTGGCGGAGCCGTCACCCGGCCCGTACGGCAGAATAATTGATCTTCCGGTCAACGCCGCCACAGCGGCCCCGTTGATCCACCAAAAAGACCTGCATGAAATCGATCGTTACCTCATTTCTGGCCTTGCTTTCAATGAGCGCCCTGGCTCAGGTGCCCGAAGAAGCCCTGCGACTCTCCTGGTATCCGCCTATCGGTACGGCCCGAAACCAGGCTATCGGCGGTGCCATGGGCTCCCTGGGCGGAGATGCCACGGCCGCACTGGTGAATCCGGCGGGGTTGGCTTTCTTTAAAACATCGGACCTCGTTCTCACCCCCGGCTTTCGGTTCGGGAACACCATATCCTCCTTTCGGGGTACGGACCGGTCCGATAAACTGCGCTCAGGAATGCATACCGGAACCTCCGGGGTCGTTCTGGGAGGTTTTGGATACAGAGGCCGGAACAGCTTCTCCCTGACCGTGACGACACTGGCGCATTTCGGTCAGCCGGTCCAATACAAAGGGCAGAACGACTACAGCAGTTTTGCGGAGCCGCTTGCCGACGAGTTCGGGTCCTCCGGACTCACGATCGACCAGGCCTTGAACAGCAACACGGTTTCACTGGCCACCAAGATGGCCCTGTACACGTATCTGATCGATACCACACAGGTCAATGGCGTGCCCAGGGTCATCGCCCGCTCCGAGAACAGCAATCTGCTGAACCAGGAATACACCGCCACTCAAAAGGGAGGGATCACTGAAA
>JBJOMF010000011.1:0-6537 GCA_046052505.1 Bacteroidota bacterium
TGCATTCATAAACGAGCCCGATCACATGTCACGACACGAAGAAAAATACTTCAGTAACCTGCTTGCCTCCTTCTCCCTGACGATTGCGGCCACCATGCTGATCTTCTATACCTGCATCAACCGGCCTCCTTTTGGCGAATGGTACTTCTGGGGCATGGGTGCTGCGGTGCTGTTCTGCGTAGCGGCTTATTTACTGACATTGGCCATCACCCACAAAGTGAAAGCAGACATCCGGAAAAAGCAGCGGGCGCATCACCAGAATAAGGACCAACCCGAGTAGGGCAGATCGATCGCTCACACCCACCTTGAACTCGTACAGGGCTGCCGGATGCGGGCTTCTGCCCTGCAAGGCCCCCACCCATCAATTTTGATTTTCCAGGCTCCTGAAATCGACAGGGACCAGTTTGCTCACGCCGGGCTCCTGCATGGTCACACCATAGATGACATCCACGGCACTCATGGTCATCTTATTGTGGGTCACGATGATGAATTGGGAGTTTTCACTGAACTGACGGATCATATTGGTGAACTTGCCCACATTGGCATCGTCCAGCGGCGCATCGACCTCATCGAGAATGCAGAACGGCGCCGGCTTGATCAGGTAGATGGCGAAAAGCAGGGCGGTCGCAGTCAGGGTACGCTCCCCCCCGCTCAGCTGCGTCAGCGAGGTCGGTCGCTTCCCCTTGGGCTTTGCCAGTACGTCGATCCCGGTTTCCGCTATATTCTCCGGATTCTCCAGTACCAGATCGCACTGGTCGTCGTCTGTGAACAGGGACTTGAAGACACGCTGAAAATTCGTGCGGACCAGCTCAAAGGTCTCCAGGAATTTCTGATTGGCCGTCGCCTCCACCTCTTCGATGGTCTGCAGCAGGCTCTCCTTGGCGTTGACCAGGTCGGTCTTCTGCTCCACGATGAAGTCATAGCGCTTCTTCATTTCCGTAAACGCCTCAATCGCGGTCGGATTGACATCGCCGAGATTTTCGAGACGCTTCTTCAACCGGTCGACCTTTTCCTGCAGTTCCTCGATCGGTACCTCTCCCGTGCGGGCCTCCCCCAGGATGTCATCGAGCTGGATCCGGAATTCCACATCCAGCCGCTCTTTCATGCCGGCCAGCTGCAATTTTAATTCATTGAGCTTGTCCTTGATCGCAGCAAGCATATGCTCGACCTGCTCCTTATCCCGAACCAGCAGCCGGATCTCACTCTCCTTCTCGTTGAGCTGATTCCTGAAATTATAATAGGCCTGATCCGAGACGTTCAGGTGCTGCTCCTGTTCCTCTTTGGCGCGAAGGAATCGGGTCAGCGCGGTCTCCGTTTCCTGTAATTGCCGGCCGGCCTCTCCGATCTGTGCCGCCGTAGCGTCCCGGAGCTCGGTATTCTCAGCAAGCTGATTCCGCAGATCGGTCAGTTGCCGTCCTTTGAATTCCAATTCCTGGCCGATCCCCGCGATCTTGCTCTGCTGGCGGGTGACCTGCAGGTTGAATTCATTGTAGAGCCGGTTGGCCTCTGCATAGGACTGGTCGGTGACCTGATAGACCTCTTCCGCCTCTGCCAGCCGGGCCGCCGCAGCCAGTAACTGCTCATTGTAACCGCTCAGTTCCGCACGGACACCGGTTACGGACTGCAGGGTATCCGCCACCTGGCGACTCAACTCCTCCAACCGGACCTGTCCGTTTTGCTGCAACACGTGCAGGTTTTCGAGCTTGTTGTGCAACGAATATGTTTCGTTCGTAAGCTGCTGGATCTGCCGTTCCGTATCCCGGATCGCCGTTTCGCGCAGGTCTTCATTGAAAGCAATGACCTCATTGTGACGCTGCTGGATATCGGCCCGCAGCGCCTCGACCACTGCCGATTGCTCCTGAATGTCCAGCTGCAACTTCTCCAGATTCTTAGCCCGACCGATCTTCTTTCCCTCGATCAGTCCAATGCTTCCCCCGGTCAGCGCATACCGTCCTTTCACATACTTGCCATGCTTCTCGATCAGCACGAACCCATTACTGTCGCGTAGCGCCTCCTCGCTGTCAGCGATGAAAACGGACCCGAGCAGGTGGACCGCGAGGTTCCGGTATTTTGCATCGACCTCCACCACGCTGAGTGCGGGTATGCATCCGGCCGGCTGGTGCTCAGCGACCGGAGCCGGCGTTTCATTGATCGTATCCAGTAAAAAGAAATTGGCCTTGCCTTTCTTGTTCGCGTCAAGCAGGTGGACGGCCTGAAGTCCCTCCTCGAGGTTGTTCACCACATAATAGCCCAAATAGGGGTCGAGCACATTCTCGAGGGCCGCCCGGTATTCTTCCCGAACATACAGCACGTCCGACAGGATCGGTGAGGTATGGTTCCATTCCCGGCTGCCATGGAGGAATTTGACGCTTTCGGGATACCCCTCCATGGAATCGATCATGCTTTTGAGCAGGTCGTGTTCGTTTCGCTTGGCATCGAGTTTACGGCTTTCGTCCGCCAGTCGGTTCCGAAGGCCCTCCAGGACCGATTGTGTCTGGAAGATCTGTTCCTTGGTCTGGTCCTGATGCTGCTGCAGCTGCTCTCGGTCGACTTTTTTGATCTCCAGCTCCTTTTCCTTCACCGTCAGCTCCTGACGGTATTGCTGTTGCTGCTGTTCCCGATGCATTCCTTCCTCCTGCAGTTGCACGATCACACGCTGAAGGTTCTGAACCGAGGTGTCTGCCACGGCAACGCGCTTCTCCAGATCGAACTGGTTGCGTTGCACCTGCTGTTGTTCGGCGCGAAGGGCATCGAGCATGCGCCGCTTTTCGTCGAGCACATCCCGCCGTGCGTCCACGTCCTGCCGCAGAGAATCCAGCTGCCTGTTCAATTCATCGAACACCTGTTGCTCGCCTTGAAGTTGCTCCTGCGTGAAGCGGATGCTTTCTTCGATACCGGAAAGTTGCCCGCCCGCTTTTTGCAGGAACTCCAGGATGCCGGCTTCTTTTTCCCGCAGGTGGTCCAGCCGCTGGGCCGACAGGTTTTTATCATTCTCTTGGGAACGGACCTGCTGGAGCAGGTCGTTGAAGGCATGCTGCAGTGTCTGCAGTTCTCGTTCCCGTTCTACAAGGACCAGTTTCTGTTGCTCCACATGGGCCTGCTCCCGGGCCACCCGGGCCTCCAGTTCGACCCGCTTGTTGGTTTCGGCCTCCTGCTGCTGGTTGAGCTCCTGGTACGTAAGGTTGAACCCTTCCAGGGATGCCTTGGCCAGTTCCACGCTGAGCTCCCGGTATTCCTTGCGTACCTCATGATATTTTTCCGCCTTCTTGGCCTGCGTCTCCAGCGCCTTAAGCTGGTTGTTGATCTCGAAGAGAAGGTCTTCGATGCGGGCGAGGTCCTGCTCCGTGGCGTCTAGCTTGAGCCGGGCTTCCCGCTTGCGTGTCTTGTAAATTGAAATGCCTGCCGCCTGTTCCAGCATCCGACGCCGGCTGTTCTCCTTATCCTTGATCAGATCGTCCACCATACCCAATTCAATGATGGCATAACTGTCCGTGCTGATCCCGGTGTCGAGAAACAGGTTCTGGATGTCCTTAAGTCGGCACTGAACATCGTTGAGCCGGTATTCACTTTCTCCGCTCTTATAAAACTTGCGGGTGATGGTCACCTCGCTGAACTCGGTCGGCAACAGGTTCCGGGTATTTTCAAAGGTCAGGCTCACTTCGGCCAGTCCGGAGGCGCTGCGGGTCTTAGAGCCGTTGAAGACCAGACTGTCGAGGTTTTCGCTACGGAGGTGGCTGATCTTCTGCTCTCCGATGACCCATCGTATGCTGTCGACGATGTTGGATTTTCCGCATCCATTTGGCCCTACGATACCCGTTATATTATCGTCGAAACGCACGACAGTTTTATCTGCAAAACTCTTGAACCCCTTGATTTCTAAACTCTTTAGTCTCACAATTGCTAAAATTTATCAGCAGCGAATTTACGCCTTCAGGCAAGGAAACCACCGTTGCCTGACAGTCAGTTATTCACAGCATGAAACCGAAAATGGGGAGAAAATTACTGCCGATCACCGCGGGGTGTAGTGCGTGGGGGACATCAGGGGATGGCGCCGGATCCATCCGGATCCGACGGTCGGTAGATGGCACGAAGAAGCCGGCTCGCTGTATCACAGCGATCGCCCGGTCAGACAGACCGGAGACCGGTCAGTTGGCCAAAGAGGTATCGAAGAACCGGAGGTTCACAAGCACCTGCATGGGCTTCACGGAACGCAGCAGGGTTTCCTGGAGGTTTTTCCGCAGTTCCTTCCGGTTCGGAGCCGGCTGGTTTTCCGCCTGGGTGCGTTTCCAGGAATTGATCTTGAAATAGGCCAGTCGGGCCATCTGTCCGGTGTAGTCTTCCTCGAGGAGGTAGGTTTCGGCGAAATACGCCTGGTCGTTGAAGAATGGAGGTTGCATCAGGATATTGGTTTTATTGGATCGTTCCGCTACTGCCCGGAGGGGCCGTAAAAGAACACCTGCAACGTACACCCGCAGGAAGGCGATCAGATGAAAAATGCCCGTCTTTTTAGTTAGTTTTGCGGCTATTACGAGCGACGGTCTGGTAATTCTACGATTCGAACGATCGCGATTGCCCGTACACCGGCATCAACAAGCCAATCCGCCATCATGGTAACGAAGACCTACTACAAGACGAAAGACTATTGCAAAGTCAAATTTTCCCTGGAGGGTGTATCGGCTGAAACGGTCGAGATCCTCGGACTGAACAGCAATTGGAACACCCCGATCCCGATGAACCGGCGTAAGGATGGCCGCTTCATGACGGATGTGAACCTGCCAAAAGGCACCCGCCACGAATTCAAGTATCTGCTCGACACCTCCCGTTGGGAGAACGACGCGGAGGCCGATACCGAGACCCCGAATCCGTTCGGCGGAACCAACAGCGTGATCGTACTCTGAACCAAAGAAGGAGTGAATCGGGGCATCGTGGCAATGCGCAGCCTGAAAACCGTTAGATTTGTCCGACGAAACCGTCTGCATGCACCGCGTCATCGTCCCGGTCGACTTTTCCGAAACCTCCCTCAACGCTGCGCGTTACACCGCCCAGATGCTGGCGGGAAAGGAAGATGCCTTGGCCATTCTGTACACCTTCTATGACGGGCCGGATGACCTGGATGTCTGTATCAACTTCCAGGAGAGCCTGAAACGGGAATTCCGAAAAGCCGGCGTCCGGGAGGTGGAATGCATTCGGGAAACAGGCGGTGATCTGATCGATCATATTTCCCGGCTGGCCCATACCCTTCGGGCGACACTGATCGTTATGGGGATCACCGGAAAATCCGCCATTCGGGCCGCCCTGTTCGGAAGCAATACCCTGCGGCTGATCGACCGGAACCTGTACCCGGTGATGATCATTCCCCCCGATGCTGGGTATAAAGGGCTGCGTAATGTCCTTTTTGCCACCGACCTCAAAGAAGTGGAAACGTGCACCCCCTCCGCACTGATCAATTCGGTACTGGAACTCTTCAATCCCACACTGCACCTGGTTCATGTGACCCGGGATACCATGACCCGGTTGCCGGAACCGCTGGCCGCGGAGAAAAATAAGCTGGAGGCCCTGTTCAGCCGGTTCACGACGGAATTCCACCTGCTTCATCAGACCGATTTCTTCAAGGCCATGGACGAGTTCATCGCCGCGAAGGACATCGATGTGATCATCACCATTCCCAAGCACCAGAGCAACGCGACCTCCATCTTCAAAAGCACCCATACCAAGCGACTGGCCTATCACAGCCAGATACCCATCCTGGCGGCCCACGAGTGAGTTACAAATTTCCATCTGGCTGATAATGAGATGCTACGAATTGTTTTACACCCATCTCTTGACATCGCAGAGAGCATGGTCTACCTTTGACCTCCACCCCTGCCGTCGGTCCGGACCCTCCGTCACCTGAGCGGGTGCCCGAACTGCCAGACCGGTCATGAAGAACATCAAACTCATCGAAGTGCCGTCCGAGATCGGTGCCGGAACCCGCGGCGCCAGCCTGGGCGTGGATGCGATCAAGATCGCGGCACTCGACTTCATGAGCAATTTCTTCATTCACTTCCCCTCAGAAAAGGTTCCCACGGAAAACAAGCTGCTCTACGAACCGATCGAATCGCCGTATGCGAAACGCATCAAGGGCATCGCCACCATGTACGATCGGGTGAGCCGGGCTGTAAGCGATACGATCCGCAACCAATTTTTCCCCGTCATCATCAGCGGCGACCACAGCACGTCCGGCGCTACCATCGCCGGAATCCGGATGGCGCGACCCAAAAGCAAACTGGGCGTGATCTGGATCGATGCCCACGCCGACCTGCATACCCCTTACACTACCCCTACCGGCAATGTACACGGCATGCCTATGGCCATCTCGATCGGCACGAACAATGAGGAATGTGCGGTACATGAGGTCGATGCGGAAACGGAAAAACACTGGAACTACCTCAAGAATATCGGCAAGATCGCACCCAAGGTGCTGCCAGAACACGTGGTATACATATCCCTTCGTGATTACGAAAAGGAGGAAAAGCACCTGATCGATAAATTCGGCAT
>JBJOMF010000012.1:0-9081 GCA_046052505.1 Bacteroidota bacterium
CCGACACGATCGAATCGGACGTGGGTGCGGTCCGTGTCAATAATCGCTCCACATTCCGCCGCAGGCGCACCGAATCCACCATCGTACCGGCTTGGGTGCGGGACGCCACAACCTGACCCCGGTACTGCACATCGATCGACTTGTAGCGATCGAAGCCCGTACGGCTGAGCACCTGCCGGTAAAACACGCTCAGACGGCGAAACTTTGCTTCGATATCCGATCCATCACCCAGCCGGATGAGGTGTTGTCCAAGAACCGGAACCATCTCAAAGGAGCGATCCGGCGTGATATCGATCTGAGCGACCTGCGACATCCAGAACGGGTCCTTCCGGATAAAGGCAGCATAATCGCGAACCGAACCA
The DNA here is from genome assembly GCA_046052505.1 of Bacteroidota bacterium. Lineage (GTDB taxonomy): Bacteria > Bacteroidota > Bacteroidia > Chitinophagales > Chitinophagaceae > JJ008. The sequence goes on from JBJOMF010000012.1 coordinate 363, forward strand.
AGCAACTGGCTGTCGGAGCGGCTCCAATCCCTTTTCGAGGGGAAACCGGTGAAGACAGGGACCCGGGCACTGCGCTGATCCGAAAGTGGCAGCTGCCGTAACGAGGAATCGATGTAGAAGGAGTTGCCCGCTGAAGTAAAAAGCCGGGCCAAGGGCTCCCTCTCGGTCACATTCACATGAAGCACGTTCCTGTTGTCGAAATATAGTTCCGCCTGACTGATCCACGCATTGGATTTCAGTTCCTCCTCGAGCGCATGCAGCCGGAACGAGGAAACGGTACGTCCCGTTACAACACCGCCATTGGCACGCAGCAACAAGCCTTCGATCTCCTTCTCGCTGACGAAAAAGGATGTCGCAGAACCCTTGATGCGTATACGATAAGATATACAGCGTTCACTCTTCCGACTGCTGATGGCCGCTATCAACAGGGTGAACATTCCCGCAGCGATGCCTGCCCACAGGATGATGAACAGGGCCCTTCGTATGATCTTTTTAGCGTTCACGTTCGTATTCGTTACGGTATAGGTTTATGTCTTTTTTTACGCTATTTCCAGGATCGTTTTCAGCGGTGCTACCAGCCGGTCAATATCCCCAGCGCCTGCCACGATCAGGAGTCCGGGCCCCTGTTCGAGCTCACTGCGATAGACCGAAGCGGCCCAATCCAACACCTCCTCCTTCGTTTGTATGCGCACGACCGCCTTTCGCATCCGCTTCAGCACCATCCCACTATCTACGCCAGCGATCGGCTCCTCCCGGGCAGGGTAAATGGGCAACAGGATCACCTGATCGGCCTGATCCAGTACCGCCGCGAATCCATCGGCATGATCCCGCGTGCGACTGAACAGGTGTGGCTGAAACAGCACCGTACAACGCCGGCCCGGGAACAATTCATGCGCACCTTGGATCAACGCTCGCAACTCCTCCGGATGGTGCGCATAATCGTCTATCAGCACCAGCCGCTCCGTCCGCAGCACATATTCAAAGCGCCTCTTCACGCCCTGGTAACCGGCCAATGCATCCCGGATCGCTGCTACCGACACACCGACATACCTCGCTACCGCAACGGCTGCTACTGCATTCTCGAGATTATGCATACCGCCCATGTGCAGTACCAAATCGTCCAGCACCTCCCCGTCGCAGTGGAGCCGGAAGCGATAACCCCCTTGTTCCATCCGGACCGCATCGGCATAGGCATCCGCCTGCGGGTCGGTGGCACTGTACGTGAGATAGGGTTGTGCCTTTAGGGCATCGGTCCGCTTCAGCCCCGCTTTGCCGATCAGCAGTCCGCCGGGGCGCAGCCGACCTGCGAACTCGATGAAAGCCGCTTCCATGTCGGCTGCCGTACCGTATACATCGAGGTGATCGGGATCCATCGCGCTGATCACAGCAACATCGGGTGTCAGCTTGAGAAAGCTCCGGTCAAACTCATCTGCCTCCACCACACACACATTTCGTGGATGGCTCCAGTAATTGGTGCCATAATTGACGGATATACCGCCCAGAAAGGCGTTGCATCCGAATCCGCTATCCCGCAAGAGGTGCGCCACCATCGATGTGATCGTCGTCTTTCCATGCGTTCCGGCAATACATATATTAAAAGAACTCGTGGTGATGATCTCCAGCACTTCACTTCGCTTCAACACCGGTACGCCCCGCTGCCGGTAATGTATCAATTCCCGGTGCTCTGGCGGTATGGCGGGGGTATAGACCACCCGGTCCGGCTGTTGTGGGACCCGTAACGGGTCCTCAACAAAATGGATCGGTATCCCTTCCCCCTCCATGGTGTCGGTGAGCTCAGAGGACGTCTTGTCGTATCCACTGACCCGTACACCGCGTTCGCGGAAGAATCGTGCGAGGGCACTCATGCCGATCCCGCCGATACCGATGAAGTATACCTCCTTCAGTGTCGCAACCCCTTCAAATGAGCGGTCCATCCGGTCGGTATGACAGCTTCGTCTCATCGGCTTTTTATTGAACTAAGTACGCTACGTGCAATGGTCGTGTCCGCATCCGTTATCGCCAGGTCCGACATCAACAGGCGCATGGTGTCTTTCCGTACCCTGTCACCGGCAAGCTGCAGCACTGTATCCACCAGCCCGGCCACCGCATCGGCATCCTTTACGATCAGGGCTGCACCCCGATCCGCGAGTCGTTTTGCGTTTTCCGTCTGATGATCCTCTGCCGCATGCGGATAGGGAACAAAGACCGTCGGTCTGCCCACCACACAAAGCTCAGCCACCGTCATCGCACCCGCACGGGCCACCACCAGATCGGAGGCTGCATACGCGTTTTCCACCCGGGTGATAAAGGCGTCCGTCCATACGCCCGGCCGGCTGGCACATCGAGCCGCTGCGCGGGCTGAATAGGTCGTCCCTGTTTGCCACACCAGCTGAAGTCCGCTCTCCAGTATCCGATCGAGCCCGGCATCGATCGCTTCATTGATCGAACGGGCACCCAAACTGCCGCCCATCACCAGCAGCACGTTACGTTCGGGATCCAGACCGAACGACCGGATGGCGGCTGCCCGATCCGGCAAAGACCCGGCGATGGAACCTCGAACGGGATTCCCGGTCACCAGAATCTTACTTGGCGGAAAGAACCTTTCCATTCCGGACGTGCCCGTAAATACCTGCCGGGCCTTTTTCCCCAGCAGGATGTTCGAACGGCCAGCAAAGGAATTCGACTCATGGATATAGGTCGGAATGCCCATCGCCTGCGCCATCCGGAGTACCGGGAAGCTGGAATAGCCGCCCACCCCGATCACTGCATCCGGACGAACCCGTTTCAGGATCCTGCGCACCTGCCAGAAACTTTTCAGCAGCAGGAACGGAAGCCCGATATTCTTGATCAAAGAGCTGCGATCGAACCCGGCAATATCCAATCCCTCGATCCGGTACCCCGCCTGGGGCACCTTCTCCATCTCCATCCGCTTCTTATCCCCGATAAACAACAGATCCACTGTTGGGTCCTGCGCCTTCAGGGCATTGGCGATGGCGATCGCCGGGAAAATATGTCCGCCGGTGCCTCCTCCGGCAATGATGATTCGATTCGACACGTCAGTTATTCATTACATTGTTCAAAGTCTCATGACATCCTATCCATCTATGAGGTCCTATCCGCTGCTGGTGCAGGACCTTTTCCTTCCAGTTGTTCCACGTTCCGTGCCACACTCAGTACGATCCCGATCGCCATACAGGTAAATATGAAACTCGTACCGCCCATACTGACCAAAGGCAGGGTCACACCCGTCACAGGGAACAGATTCACGGTAACCGCCATATTGGCCACCGCCTGAATGGCGAGGGTGAAACTCAGCCCCAAAGCCAGGAATGCACCGAAAGCATAGGGACATCGTTTGTAGATCCGTATGCAACGGTACAGGAACACCAAATAGACGAATACGATAAAGGCACCGCCGATCAGTCCATATTCCTCGATAATGATGGCATAGATGAAATCATTGTAGGCTTGTGGCAGGTAGTCACGCGTGGTACTGTTTCCCGGCCCGACACCCAGTAAGCCTCCTTTGGCGATGGCGATCTTGGCCTGATTCACCTGATACGCATCATTGTCCACCTCATCCTTGCCACCGTAGATGAAACTCTCCACACGGCCGATCCAGGTATCTACCCGGGCCGTAAGGGTCGACCCGGTCCGAACGACCGATTCACCGGTACGATCCTGCTTGCCGTGCCGCATCACGGCTGCGGCTACCAGAAAAAGTAGCGGAATGAGTACGATCCCGATCGTAGCGAGAATATGCTTGGTTCGTACACGGCCGATGAACAGGAGCATAAGACAACTTGCACCGAGTAACAAAGCCGTAGAGAGATTGGCCGGAGCGATCAGCAGGCAGGTGATCGCAACCGGCAGGATCAGCGGCAGGTAGCCCTTGCGGAGGTCCTTGATCACATCCTGCTTCTTGCTCAGCAAACGGGCCAGGTACATGAACAGTGCCAGACGAGCCAGGTCGGAGGTCTGCATGGTCATATTGAGTATCGGGAGGCGTATCCAGCGACTTCCCTCATTCATCGTGACACCGAATAACAGCGTATAGAGCAACAGCGGCAGCGACAGGAGGAACAGCAGCCGGGCTGCCTTCGAATAAAAAGTGTAATTGATCAGGTGAGCGAAGTAGATCACAAGAATCCCTGCAAAAATGAAGGCGATTTGTTTGAGCAGGTAGATCTCGGTATTTCCTTTATAATTTTTGTAAGCCAGTGAACCGGTGGCACTGTACACAGCGAGAAGCGACACCAGGGACAGCAGTACCACCAGAGCCCAGATAACCTTATCACCCCGGGTCTTGCTCAGCAGATGCTGTGCGGTGAGTGTCCGCTTCCAGTCCGTTGTCTGTATATCTCGTGTTGCTTCCATTATAATTCGCGCACTGCCTTTTTGAATTGATTGCCCCGGTCCTCATAATTTTTGAACAGATCGAAGCTGGCGCAGGCCGGACTGAGCAGGACGGCATCGCCCTTGGCAGCCAGCCGAAAGGCCCACTGCACGGCTTCGGTCATGCTGCGGGTTTCCAGAATCGTAGCAACCTGACCATCGAAGGCCTGCCGGATACGCTGGTTGTCAACACCCAAACAAATGATGGCTTTCACTTTCTCACGTACGAGGTCCTCGATCAGCGCGTACTCATTTCCTTTGTCGACCCCGCCGAGGATCAACACGGTGGAGCGGGTCATGCTTTCAAGTGCATACCAGGTGGAGTTGACATTGGTCGCCTTACTGTCGTTGATGAAATCGATGCCACGTACCATCGCGACCGGCTCCATCCGGTGCTCCAGGCTCTGAAAATCCTGTACAGCATCCCGGATGGTCTCCTTCCGGATATCGAGGGTTGCGGCCGCAACGCAGGCAGCCATGGTATTGTATTGATTGTGCCGGCCTTTAAGGGCAAAATCATATACGCTCATGCTGGTGAAATCCTGTCCGGTTCGGACATACATGTCCCCATCCTTGATGAATGCTCCGTGGGTTAGTTCTCGCTTCATACTGATCGGCAGTTGGTTTGAGTGTATATTGAATCGTTCCATATGACTCAGGGTCACCGGATCGTCGGCACAAAAGATGAAAACGTCCGTTGGCCGCTGGTTCATGGTGATCCGGAATTTGCTTCGGATATATTTGTCGAACTGATAGTCGTAACGATCGAGGTGGTCTTCCGTGATATTGGTAAGGATCGCGATGTCCGGCCGGAACTCGATGATGTCATCCAGCTGAAAACTGCTCACTTCCACCACGTACAACGGACGCGGGTCTTCCGCCACCTGCCGGGCAAAGGAATGACCGATGTTCCCTACCAGCGCGGCGTCCAGACCAGCCCTCCGGCAGATATGATAAGTGAGTGCCGTCGTGGTCGTCTTTCCGTTGCTTCCCGTAATGGCAACGATCCGGCTTTCGCCGCGGAACCGATATGCCAGTTCCACTTCACTGATCACCGGAATGCCCAGATCACGCACTTTCCTGACGATCGGGGCCTTTTCCGGAATACCGGGACTTTTCATCACCTCATCCGCATTCAGGATGAGTGACTCGCTGTGCCGTTCCTCCTCAAATAGAATACCTGCCTTCCGCAATTCGTTACGATACCCGCCCTTCAAAGAACTTCCATCGGAAAGAAAAACCTCATAGCCTGCCTGTGCGGCCAGAAGCGCCGCCCCCACTCCACTCTCACCTCCTCCCAGTATGACAAATCGTTTGGCCATGGTCAGTTTCACCTTTCAACGCGTACGGAATTCGGTTCTTCATAAGCATGGACTTTGATACAACTGCACTGCAAAACATTGGATCGGCGGTCACATGGACCGGACCGGTCTTTCCGGTATTGGATCTCTGGTTCTTCATCTGGCTCTTGATCCGTGGACCCGGAACGGAGCACGCGTTCCGGCGGATATATTTCACGCCTATCGCAACTTCAGAGTCACGATACTCAGCACCACCAGCAATACCGTCACGATCCAGAACCGGGTCACGATCTTCACTTCGTGATAGTTCTTGACCTGATAATGATGATGAAGCGGTGCTTTCAGGAAAAACCGTTTCCCGGTCCCGTATTTCCGGCGGGTATACTTGAAATAACCGACCTGGATCATCACACTCAATGATTCCACGAAGAAGATGCCACAGAAAATAGGGATCAGAAGTTCCTTGTGAACGATGATGGCCAATGCTGCAATGACGCCTCCTAGCATTAGACTGCCTGTATCACCCATGAAAATCTGTGCCGGGAAGGAGTTATACCACAGAAATCCGATGCAGGCACCGATCAGGGCAGCGATATAGATCGAGAGCTCATCCAACCCCGGTATGTACATGATGTTCAGGTAATCGGCGAACACCAGATTCCCGCTGGCATAGGCGAAGATGCCCAGGAGTGCGCCGATGATCGCGGAAGTGCCCGTAGCCAGGCCGTCCAGACCGTCCGTGAGATTGGCCCCGTTCGAAACGGCCGTAATGATAAAGATGACGATCAGGATATACAATACCCAGGTATAGCTTCGCCAGGATGTCGGAAGCAATTTGGAATAATTGAATTCGTGGTTCCTGACAAAGGGGATGGTCGTAACGGGAACCTTCGACTCGGTAAAATATTTGGTGGCCCCGTTCACGTCCTTGCCAAAGACGGTCGGATCCGCCTGAGCCCGTTGTTCAGAACCCACATATTCCCGCCAGATCTTCACGTCCGGATGGAAATAAAGTGTTGCCCCTACCAGGATGCCCAGCCCGACCTGGCCCAATACCTTGAACCAGCCTGCCAGTCCGTCCTTGCCGGATTTCCTGTACGTCTCACCCCGCTCCTGTGCCAGGCGCTTGCCCCGTAGTTTGAGATAGTCATCGATGAACCCGATGACGCCCATCCAGAGCGTGCTGACGAGCATGACCTGTATATAGATCTTGGTAAGGTCCGCCAACAACAGTGTCGGCACCATGATGGCCAGGATGATGATGATCCCGCCCATTGTAGGTGTACCGACCTTGCGTTCCTGACCGGCCAACCCTTCATCCCGGATACTCTCCCCGATCTGTCGCTTTTGAAGGAATCGGATCAATTTCTTTCCATAGAACGTGGTGATGAAGAGAGAAAGAAGGACCGCCAGTAACACCCGGAACGTGGTGAATTCAAAGAGACGGTGACCCGGGAACTGGTACCCCTCCTGATTCAGCCATTGGAAAAAATGATAGAGCATCGTACGATAGGGTGTTTATGATCGGTCGTTATCCATTTTATTTATCAAGTTCCCTGAAACAGTCCTGTACCACCTGCCGGTCATCGAATGGCAGACGGACACCACGCACTTCCTGGTACTTTTCATGTCCTTTACCGGCAACCAGTATGATATCCTCGGCTTGCGAAAGGCTGATCGCGGTCTTGATGGCCTCCCGCCGATCGGTGATGCACAGGTATTTTCTGCGATAAGAGGGCGCCAGCCCCTCCTCCATATCACGAATGATCTGTGCCGGATCCTCATTCCGGGGATTGTCACTGGTGAAGATGACCCGGTCGCTGTGCTCACAGGCGGCTTCCGCCATCAGGGGACGCTTGGTCCGGTCGCGGTCTCCCCCGCAGCCGACTACGGTCAGTACCTGTTCATTTCGCTTTCGGAGTTTCTTCACGGCTGCCAGTACATTCAGCAGCGCATCCGGGGTATGGGCATAATCGATGATGGCCATGACCCGATGAGTGGCAGAGATAACGGGCTCAAAGCGCCCTTCGGCCCCGCTGAGCTCGCTGAGTACCGTCAACACCTCCTGTTTGTCCTCTCCTAGGCAGGTAGCCGCTCCGAACACGGCCAGCAGGTTATAGGCGTTGAACTCCCCCATGAGTCGGAAATGCACCTCGATATCGTTCACATTCATTTGAAGTCCGCCCAGACCATTGTCAAGCACCCTGCCTTTGAAATCGGCTGGCTGGCGAAGCGCGTAGGTGAACCGGCGGGCGGCCGTATTCTGCAACATGATCCCCCCGCGCTTGTCATCCACATTGGTGAGGGCAAAGGCATTCGAGGATAATCCGTCAAAGAAGGATTTCTTCGCCCGGATGTAAGCATCGAACGTCTTGTGATAATCCAGATGATCGTGGGTGATATTGCTGAATATCGCCCCGGCGTATTCGATCCCGGCAACCCGGTGCTGGTCCAGTGCATGCGAACTGGTCTCCATGAAAACATGAGTGCATCCCTCCTCCGCCATCCGTGCGAGCAGCCGGTTGAGCTGTACGGCATCGGGTGTGGTGTGGGTGGCCGGGAGCACCTGTTCACCGATACGGTTTTCCACTGTACTGAGGAGCCCACAGGGATGACCCAGGCGTGTGAAGAGTTTGTACAACAGGGTCGCAATGGTGGTTTTGCCGTTCGTACCCGTGACCCCAACTACCCGCATCCGGGCGGAGGGGCTGCCGTAGAAGCGGTGTGCCATATGACCGGCCGCACGTATGCTGTTCTCAACCTGCACCCAGGTGATGTGCTGTGAAAGATCGTCAGGAAGTACTTCGCATACCACGGCGATGGCGCCTTTTGAAAGGGCCTGGGCAATGAAGTGATGCCCGTCGGTCAGTCCTCCCCGCACGGCTATGAAAACACCGCCGGGCAGTACCTCACGCGAATCCGTGTGAATACTGGTCACCTCCAGAGAGGTGCTTCCCTGCACCTGCCGAATCGCCGTTTTATATAATACCTCCTGCAGTAACATTTCATTCTGTTTTCAACTC
>JBJOMF010000013.1:0-5852 GCA_046052505.1 Bacteroidota bacterium
AGCAGGCTCACCGACGTACAGATGCAGCGACCCATGATGGCATCGCTTGCGCTGAAATCCTTGTTGGCCTGTTCCCGTACCCGGTCCCGCAACTCCGGACTGAGGGTATTCAGCGTGATGCTTTCCTTGAGATGGTCCCACTTGCGGATGTAATGCCAGTTGTTATCGTACCAATAAAAGTTTCCGGCGGCAATGCCCTGTCCTTTCAATTCGGCCATGACAGCCCGGGCGTTGCGTTCGGTGGGGAGGAACCAGCACACGAAGCTACCGCTGTCGCCGGCCGGATCGGGGATGCGTCGGAACGTTATACCCGGCACCGTTTCCAGGATCTCTTTCAGCCGGGCATGATTTTTTTTCTGGATGGACAGGAACTCCGGCAGGCGACGCACCTGGGCCAGACCCACGGCGGCATGCAGTTCGGAGAGCCGAAAATTATAGCCGATAAAGGGATGCAGGTCCGCTCCGCGGTCTACGCCCTTATGGTCGTGCCCATGATCGGTATAGCCGTCACTTTTCAAATAGATATCCTCGCGGTTGGTCATCACCACGCCGCCTTCGCCGCAGGTCATGGTCTTGACGAAATCGAAACTGAAGGTTCCGGCGTCACCGATGGTTCCCAGGTGTTTGCCGTGATAGGTGCCACCGATACTTTGGCAGGCATCTTCCAGCAGCAGCAGACCGTGTTCGCGACAGATCGCGGACAGGGCATCCAGATCGGCCATGCTGCCGCACATATGCACGGGCATGATGGCCTTGGTCCGCGGGGTGATGGCCCGTTGGACCGCTAAGGGGTCGAGGGTCAGGGTATCGTCCACATCCACGAGTACCGGAATCGCCCCCACGCTCAGCACGGCCTCGAAGCTGGCCACGAACGTGAAACTGGGGGTGATGACCTCGTCGCCGTATCCGATACCCATGGCGGCCAGTGCGGTGGTCAGTGCCGCCGTTCCGCTGGATGTGAGTTGCGCATGCCGGCAGCCGAAGGTCTCACAGATCGCCGCCTCCAGTTCACGGCTTTTCCAGTGGCCGTTGCGGGCTCCATCGAACCCATACCGCATCAGAATGCCGCTTTGCAGCACATCGGTGAGTTCCTTGCGTTCGAGATCGCTCCAGAGTTCATAACCGGGCATGGGGAGGGGATTGAGGGTACAAAGGTACAAAAGGACGCCGCTTGCGGGGTCATCGCATCGGCCGGCCGGCCGCATCAGGGGTTATAGAATTGCCATTTCCCGTCGGGTTGTACCAGGATCGCGATCTCGCTGAGTTCACTTTCGTTGTTGTTGCGTCCTACGGCGGTGATCACATACCGGTAGGAGAAATGATCGGAGGAGAGGGTATCGCGGAAGGTGAAGCCGCCGGGTTGGGGCACCCACCTGGACAGGAAGCGGGGTTGATTGCCGAAGGTTTCGCTGTGCGAATCGGCGGCATACTGATACACCACGAAATATTTTATCTCCACCCTGTTTCGCGGGTCGGGACGTATATCCAGTATGATGACGGAGTCGTCCACGATCTTACGGTCCACGATGGGGGGCCAGGGTTTTTCGTTGTCGATCCACCGCATGGGCGGCAGCAGGGCGGGGTAGCGGTAATAATGCTGCTGCAGGCTGTCGTTCCATCCCAGCGGGTTTCGCTGGAAGGATTTGCTGCTGAAATAGATGCTCCCCTGTACGTTGGGATAACGGCGCAACAACCGGATCTGTTGCGGAAGCTGGTTCGGATCGCGCCAGGCGGGGGTGGCGCTGTTCTCCAGTGCACGGTAGATGCCATGACCGATGTAGATATGCCTGCCATAGCTGTGCCGGCTCCACCAGTCCAGCATTTTTTCATAAGCGATCTTGTCATCTCCGATCTCGCGGTACAGTTGTGGGGTCACGTAGTCGATCCAGGCTTTTTTCATCCAGAGCAGTACGTCGGCATAGAGGTCGTCATAATTGGTCTGCCCTGCCTTGGTATCACTGCCTTCCGGATCGTCCTTCTTGTTCCGCCATACCGAGAACGGGGAGATGCCGAAGCGGCAGAGCTTGCGTTCCTGCTTGATGGCGATGCTCAGGCTTCGTATGATGGAGTCGCAGTTGCTGCGGCGCCAATCATCTTTTTTCAAGGTACTGCCGGAGCTGCGGTAACTGGCTTCATCCGGGAATTCTTTGCCGGGGATCCGGTAGGGGTAGAAATAGTCGTCCATGTGGATCGCATCCACATCGTATCGCTTCACGATATCGCGTACCACGCGCACCACGAAGTCACGGGCCTGTTTGTTCCCGGGGTCGAAGAACCGCTGGTCGCCATAAGTGAGGAACCATTCCGGATGCTGGCGGGTGATGTGGTCGGGTGCGATACTGGAGCTGTTGACATTGAAAACCGCCCGATAGGGGTTGAGCCAGGCATGCAGTTCCATTCCGCGGCGGTGCGCTTCATCGATCATGAATTTCAACGGATCCCAGAACGGATCGGGTGCCTTCCCCTGCACGCCCGTCAGCCACTGGCTCCAGGGTTCCAGTTTCGATTCATAGAATGCATCGGCGGCCGGACGTACCTGTGCGATGATGGCATTCATCCCGTTCCGCTGGTGCATGTCGAGCAGGCGGATGAACTCGGCCCGCTGCGTATCGGGGGATGCTCCCTTGGTCGGCCAGTCGATGTTATTGACGGTGGCGACCCATACGCCGCGGAATTCGTACTTGGGCTGTGCCTGCAGGCCCAGCGTGAGCAGCAACAGGGGCCCGTAAAGAAAAAAACGTTTGTAGCTCATAGGGGAGAAGGTAAAGGGCAAAAATACGTCATTCGCTGCCATGGCGGACTTTGTCGAGCAGATCACTCAACTGGTTCGCTTCCGCATCCGTCAGCCTGCCCAGCACGCCGTCGATCTCCTGTTGTCTGAGGTCCAGTCGCTCCAGCAGTTTTCGTCCTTTCTCGGTGATGCCGATGTCTACAAGGCGGCGATCGGTCCTGCACACTACCTTTCGCACCAGTCCTTTGGCAATGAGCCGGTCTACCATGCGACTGGTATCGCTCATTTTTTCCAGCATGCGTTCCCGGATCTGCAGGGTGGATAAAGGCTGGGGGTGGCTGCCGCGCAGGATCCGCAGGATATTGAACTGCTGTTCGGTGATCGATTCCGATTCGAAAATGCCTCGGGTGCGTTCCCGAATCCATCCCAGCGTGTAGATGATATTGACCGCGGCTTTTTGGTAGGCGTTGCGAAACCGGGTCTGGTGGATGTCTTTTTCGATTCCCATGTCTGCGATCAGGACTTAAAGTAACTGGATTCGGAGCGGGCTGCCAAAGTTTTTATCGCTTTCCGGCGCCGGTTTGAGTTATGCACGTTGGTGCATAACACGATGCAGCGGATCGGGGGGGCATCCGTTAATTTTACGGTATCATACGCCGCACTGCATGAAATCTCTTGTCGTTTCGGTCCGTCATTTTTGGGAAGGCTTCACTTCCTTCTACACCCTGTTCTATCAGGAACTGAAAAAGTGGTGACAGGATAAGGCCTGCCCGGGCATCCCGGCTCACCGTTCCCAGACCTTAGTCCCTTCACTGCAGTTCGAACAGATATCGATGTTCCGGCGTCCTTTCAGGATCCGGCTTCTGAATTCCCGATAGGTCCCGTTCTTCCAGATCTCACGGAAACCCGTGGTACGCAGGTCGCCCATCCGGTGCTGTGCGTCCTTGTCAAAACAGCAGGGGGCCACCAGCCCGTCCCAGGTGATCACAGGATCGTGCCAGAGTCGCCAGCAGTGATTGGCCAGCCGCCCTTTGAATTCATACCCATCGTCACTTTTCCGGTAGCGGCTGTAGACCTCCTGTTCCGGTATCAGTGCGTTCGGGTCGTTGTGGTAATCATAGATCTGGGCTGTCTTCAGCCATACATCGTCCACCCCGATCTCTCGCGCGAGGCGCTTGATATCCTCCACCTGATGTTCATTGGGGCGCACCACGAGGAACTGAAAGACCAGAAAGGGTTTGCGGCTGCCGAGTTCCTTTTTCCAACGCACCATGTTCCGTGCCCCCTGCAGTACTTTTTCCAGCTGGCCCCCCACGCGGTATTGCTCATAGACCTCCTGCGTGGTGCCATCGATGGAAATGATCAGGCGGTCCAACCCGCTTTCCACCGTGCGGCGGGCATTGGCATCATCGAGGTAATGGCCGTTGGTGGAGGTGGCCGTGTAGATCCGTTTCGCCACCGCATAACGCACCATGTCCAAAAACGACGGATTGAGGTAGGGCTCTCCCTGGAAATAAAACACCAGGTAGAGCAAGTCGCGGTGGAGCTGGTTGATGGTGCGTGTGAAAAAATCCGTTTGCAGCATACCGGTCGGTCGCGTGAAGGCGCGCAGGCCACTCGGGCATTCCGGGCATCGCAGGTTGCAGGAAGTCGTGGGCTCGAAGGAGATGGAGATCGGGTATCCCCATTGCACGGGCCGGCGTGTCCAGCGGCTCACCTGATAGCTGGCCCATACCCGGAGGGCGTTCCACGCGCGGCGAACGGTGAGTTTGGAAAGCAGGTTCCGTACGTCGTGGCGGTGAAATCCCGGCATGGCTTCAAAGGTAAGTTGGTAACTTCATACACCCCCGTGATGCGACCCGATGCCGACCATAGCATACATGCCCTGGGCGATCAGGCCCTGACGGTTTCCTTTGGGAACCAGATCAGCGAAACGGTGCATGCCCGTGTCATGGGCCTGTATCATTCACTGCAGGAACGGCCGCTGCGCGGGATGTCCGAGGTTGTTCCGTCCTACACCTCTCTAACGGTTTTTTATGACCTCCTGCAGTTGCCACCGGACTCTGTCAGCGTCTGGGAGCGGCAGCGTGACGAACTGGAGCTGCGCATCGCTGCGTTGCACCACCGCGAGCAGGAGGAGGGGGTCTTACATGTGGTACCCGTGTGCTATGAGCCGGGTTGCGCTCCCGATCTGGAAATGATTGCATACGCCCGCAACCTTACGCCGGCCGAACTGGTTCGTATACATTCGGCCATTACATACCGTGTATACCTGATCGGATTCCTTCCGGGCTTCGCCTATATGGGCGACGTGGATGAGCGTATCGCAGCGCCCCGGAAGCCCCGGCCGGTATCTACACCGGCCGGCAGCGTGGGCATTGCGGGGCGGCAGACCGGTATCTATCCGTTCGATTCACCAGGAGGCTGGAATCTGGTGGGCCGCACACCCTGGCGTCTTTTCAATCCCGATCGGACGGAAGCACCCTGCCGCTTCCGTGCAGGCGACCGTGTGCGATTTGAACCCATATCCAATGGGGAATATAAAAAACTGCATGAGGAGGAATACGGCTCCTGAGCCATGAGCCTCCTGAACCACAACTAGTCATGTCAATACGAGTCATCAAGTCGGGCATTTGGGATACCGTTCAGGATCCGGGCCGCACCGGATACCAGCACTGGGGTGTGAATCCGGGTGGGGCCATGGACCGGCACGGTCTGATGCTGGCAAACCTCCTGGTAGGCAACGCGGCCAACGACCCGGCACTGGAATTGCATTTCCCGTCGGCTCAACTCCTGTTCATCCGTCCCGCCGTTTTCGTACTGACCGGCGGTGATTTCGCTCCGCGGTTGAATGGCAAACCCATCCCCCTGCTGCAGCCCATACTCGCCGGTGCTGACAGTTACCTGCAATTCGGCAAACCACAGCGCGGCAGCTGTGTATACATGGCCGTTCGTGGCGGACTGATGGCTGATCGCTGGCTGGGCAGTCACAGCACCGATACCCGTGTCGTGCGGGGCGGCTACCAGGGACGCCGGCTCATGAAAGGCGACGAGATCGCAACGTATCACACTCCCGTAGCCTCACTGCCCTCCGCCCATCATCATATCTTTTCCTGGAAGG
>JBJOMF010000014.1:0-4606 GCA_046052505.1 Bacteroidota bacterium
GCAACTTGTACATGTTCACATCCCCATGAAAGCAGGACTGATCGCCCGCTGGCTGAAAAAGCGGTACCGAATCCCTTATGTGGTGACGGAGCACTGGGGTATCTACAACGATGTTTTGCCCAAACGATTTGCCAAACGAAGCGGTATCTTTCGTCACCTGACCCGTACGATCTTTGAAGGGTCGGCATGCTTCATCTCGGTCAGCCGGTTCCTGGCCGAACAGGTGCATCGGCAGGTGGTGCCGATACAGGCACAGGTGATCCCCAATGTGGTAAACACGGAGCTGTTCTTTCCTGGAACGGTTCTGCCTTCCCGATTCCGATTCATCCATGTTTCCAATATGGTTCCGCTGAAGAATGCGGAGGGCATCCTCCGCGCTTTTTCCCGGACGAAGGCTTCGGGTGTTTCCGCGGATCTGGTCATGGTCGGTCCGGCCGGGAAGGCCCTGCGTCAGCTTGCTGATTCCTTGGGCCTTCAGGAGCCGGAGCTGCGGTTTACAGGTGAGATCCCCTACGAAGCAGTCGCTGCAGAGATGCGTTCGGCGAATGCGCTGGTGCTATTCAGTGAAATGGAGAATGCGCCCTGCGTTATAGCGGAGGCATTGTGCTGCGGATTGCCGGTCATCGCAACGCGGGTGGGAGGTATACCGGAACTGATCGATGACCGGAAGGGGCTCCTGATCCCCTCGCGAGATGAGACGGCATTGGTTGGTGCCCTAGCTCATGTGTTCGAAGAATATGGTTCGTACGATCGGGGGGGGATGGCCCAAGAGGCAGCGGCCGCATTCAATTTCCGGACGGTGGGCGCATCGATGGATGCAGCCTATCGATCGATAACCGGCGGGTCGGAGGCTATTAGCCCTTGAGTTCCTGGATCAGTTTGATATAGGCTTGCATGGCCTCTTCCTGTGTCGTTCCTTTCCGGGCGGCCCAGGCATCGTACTTGGCCTTTGCGATGAAATCAAAGGGATTGGCGGGCGGATCGGTATTTACATCACCGATGCTGCCCTGTTTGAACAGGGAATAGAGTTTAAGCAGGGTCACATTGTCCGGCTTTTCGGAAAGTGTCTTGCTGTCGGCTACGGCCTGTTCGAATTGTGCGCGGATATCCATGGTTTATCGGGTTCGAGCCTGGTCTATGAATATCGATTGGACCTCGCTCTTTTTTTCAATGATCGAAAAGAAATCCGTCAGGTAGTTTTCCATGTTCTTTCGGGTCCGGTCGCTCAAAAGGGGGAACCCCCTTATGGTACTAAAGATAGCGTTCTTTTTTTCACGAAACACTTCAAGACTTTGTTGTAATTCCTCCATGGTCCGGGCAAAACCGCGGTAGACACGTTCTGTCACTTTTTCCGTGCCGATGACCTCATTGGGAACGGCATAGGAGGCATCGACCAGTCCACAATAGTCGAAATCATACGGGATAACATGGGGTGCGGCCGCCAGGCTGTCGCGGGGGAACAGGAGTTTGATATTATGGTTGTTGGGTACGGCCCAGTCCGTATTGCCGATCATGTACTGGAAGAGGGCCACCCGGGTCATCGTCTGCCGTTGGGTGGCTTCGGTGAGTATGGCACCGTGCTCCTTTTTCTTCAGTCCGTTGCGTCGTGCCAGGTCGCCGTCATCTTCGATCAGGAAGGAGTATTGCGTGAAGCCCCGAACTCTGTCACGCGTGTCCGCATAGGTGACCCGAAGCAGGCGTACCCGGAAACTGAGGTCGGTGAGCAGGTTGTATAATTTATAGCAGAGGTATTCCTTGAGCACCAGTTCCTGGTCCTCGCTGCTGGTCCCTTCGCATCCCAATACCAGCTTCAACTTGCCCAGTGGATGGAGCCGTTCCGCACCGGGGGTCCGGAAATTCAAGGACATGGGCGGCACACGGCAATTTTCGCGTCGGTTCACTCCCCGGGGCGCTATGCCGATCGGTTCGCTGATCTGGCTTCCGTCCGGATATTTCAGGGTGATGGTGCCGGGTTGGAAAGTGGGATCGCCCTTCTGTTGTTGGAGGGCCCGGATGTCGGTGGAAAGGGTCGCTTCCATCACGGTCTCATCCTGAAAGAAGCCAATACTGTCGATCGGCTGCGTCCGGGCTACGAGCGCCGCCTGGAGCAATAGCAGGGAAAGAAAAATATTTTTCATGCGTAGGTAATTATTTAAGCACCTCGGCGATGACATCACCGGTGCTGCCATTGGGCATCTGGATGTTCAGCAGGGCTGACAAGGTGGGAGCGATATCGTTCATGTACACCCGGCGATGGCTTTTTCCTTTTCGTATCCCCCATCCGTACCAGTACAGGGGAATGTGCGAATCATAGGGGTTCCAAAGCCCGTGTGTGGTTCCGGTCGTACCGATGGCATCGATGGTGCCGGGTTGCAGCAGTAGTTGGATCTGGCCGTTGCGAGCCGGATGGTATCCATTGTTCAGATACGTGCGGATGGTCTCCGGAAGGGGAACCCGGTTCAGGTCCTCCACCGGGAAGGCCTGCATGATGGATTCTTCCTTGCGCAGTTCCTTGAGGATCCATTCCGTCATGGCTTTCCGGTCGATACCCGCAGAGTCGATGCGCGGCTGGTTCAGGTGTAATTGGTAGTTGTAACTGCTGACGATCGCTTTGTCGATCCCGAACCGCTGCCGAAGTGAGTCGTTGAGGCGTCGGACCAGAACGTCGATGAAGAGTCGTCCTCCAGGCATGTTGTTTTCCCGGAGAAATTCAGGGATATGGCTGACGCCATGGTCGGCCGACAGAAAAACGGTGTATTGGCCCTTCCCGACGGCAGCATCCAGAGCCTGGAACAGCCGTCCCAGATCGGCATCCAGTCGCAGGAACGCATCCTCTGACTCGACCGAATTCGGGCCAAAGCTGTGGCCGATGTAATCGGTCGAGGAGTAGCTGATCGCCAGGAGATCGGTTATGGAATCCGCTCCGAGCTTTTCGTTCCGGAGGGCCGTGAGGGCGAATTCGGTCGTCATGGTGTTGCCCATCGGGGTGACATTGATCTTGGAATAGTCCTTGCCGATGTATTTTTTCAGATCGTACGGGAACACATTATTTCCAAAAGGGGCCCCTTCATATTTTTTATCGTCGGCCGTACTCTGCCGGTAGCTCTCCGCTGGATAAAGCAAGGGCCATCCGTTCTCGTAATAGCGGTCGGGATATTTGACCGCATTGAAACCGGTCACCCATCCGGGCAGTTCCTGCATGTAATACGTGGAACTGATCCAATTGCCGCTGGACCCGTCGTACCAGTAGGCCGCGTTGGCACTGTGGCCGGCAGGCAAGATGCCGCCCCGGTCCTTTAGTGCGATTCCGATCACCTTACCCTGAAAGTTCGTAGCCATTCGCAGCTCATCGCTGATCGTATTGACATACATGTTCCGGGGGCTTTGCTGCCCGGAGGAATTACTGCCTCCAACGCCTTTCACCGACTTGTCTTCGGTACAGTATACCGAACGGTTCAGTGTACGGTCCCACCAGGCATTGCCCGTGATCCCGCTTACGGCCGGAACGGCACCGGTATAGATACAGCTGTGTCCGCAGGCAGTCACTGTCGGGGCGTAGGGAATGAACGTGTTCTCACAGCTGAAGCCATCGGCTAGCAGACGCAGGAAGCCGCCTTTGGGAGAGAGTCGGTCGCGGTACCGTGCCACATAGTCCGGACGCATTTGGTCGACCACCAATCCGACCACCAGTTTGGGACGGGGAACGGGTTGCTGCGCCAAGAGCGAAACAGGCAGTGTCAGGGCCACCAGGGCCAGGAGATGGTGACGCATCTGGTTTTTCAGACAAAAATAACGGTTCAGGGGTTGCAGATCGGGTCAATCTTAGTTTGCCGGGGTCTCGATGGAGCCCTTTATGGGGGTACAGTGTTCCGACAGGATCCGCACCTTGCCGTCGTGCTTTACCACCGTGATGCTGCAGCGCTGGTTGTCGTCGAATGCTTCACCATGATATATGCCCTTCCCTTTCCAGATCGTATTCACGACCGCAGTATTGCCGTCGAGCAGGACCGTGAATTGATGCCGTTCCATATCCTGAAGGGTATAACTGTCGGACCCGGCCGTGGCCACCAGGCTGGCCCGGTCGAAGGTCCGGCCGGATTGAGTGAAGTAGAGGTACTGTTCCGAGAGTACGGAGTCGACCACTCGCGCATTTTTGTTCCGCCATCCATCATCGAAACGGTCGATCACAGCCATCACCTCTTCCCGGGTAAGGTTTTCCGGATCTTTTTTTGCCTTGCAGGAGCCAATCGCGATCGCCGTGAATATGGCCAAAAAGGAAACAGGTATTCGCATAACATCATAAAGGTACGAAGGAAGTGATTTTTTCAGCTCCGGGTCGGTCGTCGCATCAGGTTGCATCGTTGCGTGCAAAGAGCCAGGCAGCCAGGGCGCAGGTACCGGCCACGATCCACCAGAGCGGATCGAATCCCAGTCGGTCTGCCGCTTGTGAGCCACCCAGTGGCCCTGCCACCTGTGCGGCCGACCAGGCCATGGTATACAGGGCGGCATAGCGGCCCCGGTTTCCGGGCACGGTACGGGCGATCCAGTAGCTGTTCATGAATGGCATAGCCAGCATTTCACCGAGTGTAACGGTGAGTATGGCCAG
>JBJOMF010000015.1:0-5550 GCA_046052505.1 Bacteroidota bacterium
AACACCGGGTGGACCACATGCGGCGCCTTCGCGAGTTGCAGGACCGCACCGGCGGCTTCAACACGTTCATCCCCCTGAAATTCCGGAACAAGGATAACGACATGAGCGCGGTAGCCGAGAGCACACAGGCGGAGGACATGCGGCTCTATGCGATCGCACGCATCTATCTTGACAATTTTCCGCACTTGAAAGCCTACTGGCCCATGTTGGGCCGAGACAATGCCCGCCTGATGCTTTCGTTCGGCGTTGACGACATCGACGGCACGATCGATGATACCACGAAGATCTACAGCATGGCCGGCTCAGAGGAGCGATCACCCTCGCTGACCACCGAGGAACTGGTGGCACTGATCCGACAGGCCCGGAGGGTACCGGTAGAACGGGATACCCTGTACCGAATCATCCGGACCTATGAAAGCAGGCCGGAAGAAGTCGTTCCGTAAAACAGGGCTTAGCATTCCGGCAGGCTCAACGGCACATGAACGGCCAGCCCGCCGTCGGCGGTTTCCTTGTACTTATGGCTCATGTCCAGGGCGGTATCCCACATGGTCTTCACGACCGCATCGAGCGATACTTTGGCATAGTCTGGACTGCTCTGCAAGGCCAGCTGCGAGGCCGTAATGGCCTTGATGGCGCCCATGGTATTGCGTTCGATGCAGGGAACCTGGACGAGCCCGGCGATGGGATCGCAGGTCAGCCCCAAGTGATGTTCCATGGCGATCTCCGCCGCCATCAGCACCTGTCGCTGAGTCCCCCCCATGCATTCAGTGAGTCCGGCAGCCGCCATGGCAGAGGAAACGCCGATCTCGGCCTGGCAACCACCCATGGCAGCAGAAAGTGTGGCCCCTTTCTTGAAAATGCTCCCGATCTCAGAAGCGGTTAGCAGGAACTGAAGGACCTTATCGTCCCGTTCCCGCCGCTGTGAAGGATCGATGCAAAAGGCGCAATAATACTGTAAGA
Organism: Bacteroidota bacterium; assembly: GCA_046052505.1. Classification (GTDB taxonomy): domain Bacteria; phylum Bacteroidota; class Bacteroidia; order Chitinophagales; family Chitinophagaceae; genus JJ008. Next base: position 961 of record JBJOMF010000015.1, read on the forward strand.
CTGCCGGAATAACGCCGGCCGCACCGTTGGTGGGTGCCGTGACGACGCGGCCGAAGGAGGCATTCTCCTCATTCACCGCCAGGGCAAAGCAACTGACCCAATCGATCGTATACTTGAAATCGGTACCGCCGGAACGGATCAGGCGGAGCCAGGATTCATAGTCCGCATAAGATCGGCCGGCCGTAAGCCGCTTGTTCAGTTCGTTGGCGCGGCGCTTCACATCCAGACCGCCGGGCAGCATCCCGGAGGTGTGGCACCCCCTGTATATACAGGCCTGCATGATCTCCCAGATGCGGAGCACGCCTTCGCGTACCTGCGGATCAGAGCGCCAGGCCAGTTCATTCTCCAGAACGATCTCGTGGACCGAAAGTCCCGTTTTCATGCACCAATGCTGCAAGTCCTCGGCCGTGGTCACGGGAAAAGGCAGTTCCACCCCGGTCTTTGATGCCGGGTCCTCTCCTTCGCGGACCACAAAACCACCGCCCACCGAGTAATAGGTTTCGGCCCGCTGCTCCCCGTTGCGGAGGCGAACGAGAAAGGTCAGTGCATTCGGATGGAACGGCAATGATTCCGTGATCAGGAATTCGATGTCCTCTGCCGGATCGAAGATCAGTTCATGCTGACCACGCAGCAACAAGCGTTTCATTTCGGCGATATCATGAATCCGGGGCGATAGCTGGTCTACCGCGAAGGTCACGGGATCCTCACCGGAGAGACCCAACTGAACGGCCACATCGGTACCGTGGCCCTTCCCCGTTTTGGCCAGGGACCCGTACAAGAGTACACGGACCTCCTGCACCTCTGTCAGAATCCCTTCGGCATAGAGGCTGTCCGAGAATCGTTGTGCCGCTCGCCAGGGACCCAGGGTGTGGGAACTGGAGGGGCCCACCCCGATTTTGAAGATGTCAAAGACAGATATCGCTTCGTGTGGCAAGGGAACGGTTTTGAACGTATCGGATCGCTTCATCCCGGATCAGATCACATCGATCAGGTTCACTTCAAAGTAGAGAATGGAATTGGGAGGGATGCTACCCACCGCCGCACAGCCATAGGCCATGGAGGAGGGTATGATCAGTTTGATACTGCCGCCCTTCTTGATCTGCTGCAATCCGATCTGCCAGCCGGTGATGACCTGATTCAGCGCCAGATTCAGCGGCGTGGTCCTGGACTCGAAGGTGGTTCCGTCCAACAATTTGCCTGTGTAGGTGACAGATACCGTATTGGCCAGGCTGGGCACCGCACCCGTGCCGGGGTTGGTCACCTGGTAAAAGAGACCGGAACTGTGCTTGGTCGCAGTTATCCCATTGGCATTGGCATAACTCTGCATGGCCGATTCCTCACTGGAAGGTGTCTTGGGAACGCAGGCTTCCTGGTCTTTCAGGCAGGAAGAAAATCCCAACAAGGTTGCGGCGAAAAAAGCGAAAAGGGTCGTTTTCATATTATGATTTCAGTTTAATACTAACGGATAATCAATCAACGGGTTTCGATCGCTCCGGTGCGGGTGCGGTCCGGTCCCGCTTTGCGATCAGTTCCCGATAACGCTGCTCATTCATATCCCAACGGTAGCGGGCCGAAAAAACGACCACAAAGATCATCAATCCCAGCAGGGCGGCCAGTACGACAAGCACGCCGGAAGGATTGATACGTATCTGCATGGCGGCCCGGGTATACCAGCCCGAGAAATAGAGGACTAGGATGCCTCCGGCCAGTACGGCCGCCAGTGGCAGTCCGGTGGCCAGTTGCCAGATCAGCCGTTTTTTCCTGTTTCGGTGATACTCCCAGTATGCAATGAATCGGTTTTCCTCCGGCAGCAACATAACGGGGGCAAAGGTACTGCGAAAACCCTGCCACTTGCAAGCCCGGAACGAATTGACTATATTGTTTCCCCTTTAGCAACAGACCCGTGAACCTGGCACCCCTTTTGGCGGAATTTCTGTACGAACGAAAGCTGCTGGAACTCTCCGGTATCGGACGTTTTCGGCTCGACCCCGGCTTTCAGGCCCAGCCCGATAAAAAAGGGGGCCTGCGGCTGGAGCTGGGAGATGGCGTCCGTTTCGAAAGCCTGCCTTCGATCCGGGAAATGCCTGAACTGGTCCAGTTCTTATCGGAAAAGACCGGCAAGATCCGGGCCCTGGCGGCCGCCGACCTGGAATCGCATTTGGAAGTCGCTCGCCAATTCCTGAACATCGGCAAGCCATTTCCCTTTACCGGAATCGGCACCGTTACCCGCGACCGGGCTGGCCAGTTCCATTTTACGCCCGGCGAGACGATACTGGAGCGTTTTGCGGACCAGCGACTGCCTGAAACAGGATCCGAAGATCCGGATAACGGTCCCGGAAGTTTTCGCAGCATCTTCTACGGGCGGAAAGACCGGAAAAGCATTCGGGGTCTGGCGATGCTCACCTTGCTGGTGGCAGGTGTCGGACTGGCCATCTGGGGCGGTTACCGGATCTACCTTCGGTCAGCTTCACGGACACCGGACACTGAAACGGCGACAGAAAAATCGAGTATCGTTCCAAAGGACAGGATAGAGCCAGCGGAAATGACACCGACCGCGGAGCCCGACAGCGCTGCGCCATCCGGACCGAGTGTGGCTGCGCTCCCCGCAGGCTCCGGTCCGGCAGCCTTCAAATTCATCGTGGAGACCGCGAACCGAGCGCGCGGCCTGCAGCGGTATGCAACGTTAAAGAAGTACGGGGTCGATATCCGAATGGAGACCGGCGATTCGGTACAGTTTCGGCTATTCATCCTACAAAATGCGCTGTCGTCCGATACAACACGCATACTCGACTCCCTCCGACGGCTGTATACCCCTGCCGGGAAGTCGGCCTACGTGACCCGCTGAGTTGCCGGAAAAAACCCGAATGAATGATGGGAAAAAAGAGGTCCCGACCAGATTCGAACTGGTGTACGAGCTTTTGCAGAGCTCTGCCTAGCCACTCGGCCACAGGACCTGTTGGGAACGCAAGGAAGTTGACGGCACAAGACATCCGTTAGAACTACCTTTGTAAAGAACCGACACAAATATACAGGTTTCAGCCATTTTCCGTTTAAACCCACACCATGAGCCGCATTGCTGAATCGGAACTGATCATCAACCCGCGCGGGGCCGTTTATCACCTCAACCTCCGGCCGGAAGAACTGGCGGACACCGTGGTGACCGTGGGCGATCCTGACCGGGTGAAGGAGGTCAGCAAGCATTTCGATCAGATCGAGTATCAGGGCCAGCACCGGGAGTTCATCAGTCATACCGGACGGGTAGGCAACAAGCGGATCACCGTTCTGTCGTCCGGCATCGGGCCCGACAATATCGATATCGTACTCAATGAACTCGATGCCGTGGCGAATATCGACCTGCAGACCCGTGAAGTACGGAAAGAACTCCGCTCCCTCAATATCATTCGTCTCGGCACATCGGGCTCCCTGCAACCAGACATACCCGTAGACAGCCTCGTGGCCTCCACGCACGGACTGGGAGTGGACAACCTGCTGAACTTTTACCGGCAGGAGCATAACGACCAAGAGCGGGCCCTCCTCCAATCGTTCATCACGCACACACAGATACACAGCCAGACCGGTCAACCCTATATCAGCAGCGGCTCAGCCTCCCTGCTGAAACGATTCGTCACGGATTTTCACCATGGCATCACGGTGACCAGCCCGGGTTTCTACGGACCGCAGGGCCGCGTCTTGCGGCTGGGGCTCCGCAACCCGGACTGGATCCAGCGGCTCACGGATTTCCGATTCGGCCAGCACCGAATCACGAATTTCGAGATGGAGACCTCCGCCATCTATGGACTGGGACAACTACTGGGACACCATTGCCTCGCCCTCAATGCCATTGTGGCGAACCGCGTTAAGAAGGAATTCTCCCGTGATGGCCAGGCGGCCGTAGCGCACCTCATCCGACGCTTCATGGAAATTTTCAGCAGCCAATTCTGACATCCTACGCATGAAGGTCCCCTTTGTAAAATACCAGGGCACAGGCAATGACTTCATCATCATCGATGACAGGAACGGCCTGTACGGCGGGCTTACGACCGAACGGATCCACCGGCTCTGCGACCGCCGTTTCGGAATCGGAGCCGACGGCCTGATGCTGCTGCAATTGCTAGATGGATACGATTTTCAGATGCGGTACTTCAATGCGGATGGACGGGAAGGCAGCCTCTGCGGAAATGGCGGACGCTGCATGGTACGGTATGCCTGGCAGCTGGGTATCCGGAAAGACACCTACCGGTTCCTGGCGGCGGACGGCGGTCATGAGGCGCGGATCGAAGAAGACGGCACGGTCGCACTACGGATGGGGGATGTGGACGGGATCCTGCGGGTTCACAGCGACCATATCGTACACACGGGATCCCCGCATTATGTACGCATCGTGCAAGATGTCATGGACCTCGACGTATATAAAAAAGGATCTGAGATCCGGAACAGCGAACCCTACAAGACCGAGGGGATCAATGTCAATTTCGTAGAACAGACAACAAAGGCGGATGGCATCATCGTTCGGACCTTTGAACGGGGTGTGGAGGACGAGACCCTCTCTTGCGGCACGGGTGTGACCGCGGCCGCGCTGGTCTGCCATCA
>JBJOMF010000016.1:0-7934 GCA_046052505.1 Bacteroidota bacterium
GTTCGTTACTTTCGGGGCGTAAAGGTAACGCATCGGGTATGGGTTTACGTAAATTCAGGGCAGACCGGATCTTCGACGGGCATCGGTTTCATGGAAGCGACCGCGTGCTGGTTGCAACCGATTCCGGCACCATCGAGGGGATCCTGGACCTGTCGGACGCGGGCGATGATATCGAAACGCTTCCCGGCACCCTCAGTCCCGGTTTCGTCAATGCCCACTGCCATCTGGAACTTAGTCACCTGAAAGGTGTCATTCCGCCGCACACAGGGCTGATCGAATTCCTGTGTTCTGTCGTTACCAAGCGTGATTTCTCCCCCCAGGTTATCCAGGATGCGATCGTCGGGGCTGAAGCGGAATTGGCAGAGAACGGAACGGTAGCCGTAGGCGATATCGGCAATACGGCCGATACGGCAACCGTAAAGGCCCGAAGCCGCATCCGATGGCAGAATTTCGTAGAGGTCCTGAGTTTCACAGACGATGATGCGGAGAAGCAGTTCCGTCACTACAGCGGGGTCGCCGCTGCGATGGAACGCGCATTGATGAGCGTCCCTGTTCCGCATCGGACCAGCCTCGTCCCCCATGCGCCATACAGCATTTCTCCGAACAGCTTCCAGCTGATCGATGCGGCCACGGAGGGACAGATCATTTCCATCCACAATCAGGAACATCCGGCGGAGAATGAATTATACCGAACAGGCGGCGGACCTTATTTGGATTTCTTCAAGATCTTTGGAATGGACCGATCGCCCTTCCCTGTCACAGGAAAAAGCAGCATCCGTTCCGTACTGCCCCATTTCACCAAAAATCAACGCATCCTGCTGGTGCACAACACCTTCATGCCAGAGGAGGATGTGGACTGGGCGAACCGGTTCGCTGCCGAACAAGGGCTGCGTTTGGTGTACTGCCTGTGCGTGAATGCGAACCGGTACATCGAGAACCGCCTTCCGCCCGCCGAAACATTCGTCCGTAATGGCTGCCATATCGTATTGGGAACAGACAGTTACAGCAGCAACTGGCAACTGAGTATGGCCCGTGAAATAGAAACCGCACGCGCACACTTTCCCACGGTACCGGAGGAACTGGTCTGGCAATGGGCCACGCTCAACGGGGCCCTTGCACTGGACTGGAACGATGACCTGGGAAGTTTTGAACCGGGGAAGCGTCCGGGTATCGTCGCTGTAACGGACGAATATGTTTCACGTCGCTTATTGTAACAAGTCCCGGAACACCGGCAACGTCCGCAGGGTCCCGAACTCGGGCACATGCAATGCGTAATAGGTCTCGAGCTGTTGCAGCAATTGACGGCGGAAGACATGACCCAGCGGGATCTCCCCGATCGAGGCCGGGTCGGGAGCGTTCAGGATCCGGGAGGCAATCTCGGCCTGTTTCCCTTCGAGATGATATGGATGCCGTGGAATCATTTCGGAAAAAACACCCTCCTGAAGATCGAGGCAATTTTCCGTTTCACTGTAGCTCCCCGAGATACGGAAACCGAAATGGAGCGGCAGATGAAAGGCGAAATAAAGTGGCAGGTTGGCCATCAGGGTGCCTTCGCTATGGTCCAACTGGCGAAAGACCTGCTCCACGAACCGGTAAAGATCAGGATTCCCCTCCGGTTGCTTCAGGCATTTTGTGAGCAACTCGACCATATACAGTGCCGCGGCATGTTTGGGGACGTTCTGAAAAACAGAACCATACAAAACCGCCCATTTCGACTCACGGATGCGGTGGAGTTGCTTGAGGGGGTGATGGTACACCACCAGGTCCAACAAGGCAGCGGGTTGGTATAGTCCGCCCTTGAATCCGCCTTTCGCGACCGAACTGCGCACGCCGTTTACCAGGTAGGATTGGATGCCGAACAGTTCCGTGAATACCGTCACGATCAGACTGGTCTCGCCGTATTTAACGGCCTTGAGGACCAGTCCCGGAGTTTTATGGAGCTTTCCCGACATTACCGGCTGATGAAAAAAAGTTTAGCAGCGGTTCGTGGCGGGCGGGTACCGCTCAGGGGGTCCTGCTCCCCGGTGATCCAGATAAGGTAGACTCCGCTGGCGATCCGCTCCCCCTGGTAATTCCGTCCGTCCCACACGGCCTGTCCGCCCAGCGCCCGTGTTTGGTATACGAGTCGGCCATCCGGTTCGGTGATCTTGACGATGGCATCCCGTGACAGTCCGCGTATAGCGATGGTGCCGGTGTAGCCCGGAGGAACCGGATTGGGAAAGACGAGGACATCCTCATGGACCTCCGCGCCCTCCGTTGCGGTACCGCGAAATGAGCACATTCCCTTGAGGGTGGCGAAGAATACTTCCCCGGTAGTCCCATCGATTACGATACGGCGAACATCATTGCTAAGCAAGGGGCTGTTCGTTTCGGTAAAGCGGCTGATGAGACGATCGCCGGTGGGATTGATCAGGAAGGCGCCATTGCGTGTCGCGACCCATTTACGGTCGGCCCCATCGACGGCGATGCTTCGGACCTCCTGACCGCGGAACAGGAATCCGGCAAAATTGCCGTTGGGAATGACCGGTCGATAGGCCTCGCAGCCAGCTACCGGAAACGGATCGTCGCCGCAGGGGATCACACCGATCCCGTCTGATGTGCCGACCCAGATGAAGCCGTTTCGGTCGCGTGTCACGCAGCGAACGTCATTGCTGGGAAGGTTGCCATTCGCCGTACCCGCACCGAATCGGCGCCACCGGTCGTCGGCCGTATTGTCGATGGAGCTGCCGTGATCGTAACAAAGCAGTCCGTTGCCGAGGGGCGCGACGATCCACTTCAAATTATTTTCATCCACGAGAATGGGGCCGATCGCATTCTGATAAAGGGAAAAGGGAAGGGTAAAGGACCGCCAGCTTCCATCGGATTTACGCACGCGCAACGGCTCGGCAGCGCCGAAATTGGAGACCCAAAGATGGTTCTCGCGGTCCATGGCCAATCCGGAAACCCGGTAGCTGGTGGGATCGCCGACCGTGGGTCCGATAACGCCTTGTTTGTAGATGGTGAAAGCAGGTCCCTGTTTCAGATGAAGCAGGCCGCCGCCAAAGGAACCGGCCCAGATACTGCCATCGCGCCGGTCCGCGGTGAGGGTGATAAAGTCGAGTAAGCTGTCCAGCACCGGATAGCGGTATCGGTTGTAATTGGTCCACTGCCCGTCGCGGAAACGGAAGATACCTTCGCCATTGTATTGGTAGTTCCAGGAATCGTTCACCGCACCGGCGGATGCATAGAAGGCGCTCCCATCCAAGAGCAGTTCACCCGAGGCCACCGATTGCGGCCCGTTCAGGGAAATGGTTTGGTAATTGTTGCCGGCCGGGAACCGGCTCAGACCTGCGTAAAGATCGGCCACCCAGGGAGTGGCACGAACGAGGAGTGCCTGTTGCGGGAAAGAGACCGCAGCCACATTGGCGAGGATCCGGTCGACCGTACCATTGCCGTTCAGGATGACCACACGGGAAACTCCGGTTGGCTGTCGCTGGCAAAGCAGGAACCGCCCCTCGCTGGCGGAAAGTTGCAGCACGGGCCACCCGTCGGAGTAGAGGGGAACCCAGCCTCCGCCCTGTTGCACGAACAGGGAATTGTCCACCAGGGCCACAACAATGCCCGGTAGGGCGACCACCTGCCTGCAGGGTCCTCCGGGCAGACCGGCGCCTCCGCTGACCATTTGCCAGTTTCGGTAATCGGCCGGACGCGGATCGGAAGTCGGGAGCCTTTTCAGTCCCTCAGCCGTTGCGGCATAGAAAAAGCCGCCTTCGGCAGTGAACCCGTTCACCTGCACCTGTCCGCCGCCGTTCCCGATGAACCAGGTGTCGCGGATTTCATACTTGTCGGGGTCAACGAGCACCAGACCCAGTCCGGTGGAAAGGAAAAACGTACCCCGGTGGTAACTGGCCTGGTACACGGTCTTATCGCCTACGATATTATCACGGAAGAGATCAGGAATATTGAAGATATCATTTCGGTAGCGGATGTCGATGTTGCTGTTGCCATAGGCCACCAGTAATTTCCGGGCAGCCGAATCGGCCGCAATGCAGCGGATGCCGGTCTCATTCAGCCCGGTGACCCGGCTATAGCGCTCCACCGTGCCATCGGCAATAGCTACGGAAAACAGACTGTACGGGGTGGCACACCAGATCTCTTCCTCCACACGCGCCAGTCCGATGGTGCTGTTGTACGGAAGGTGTTCCCGCCACTGGCCGATGGCCGGAAGCGGGTCTTGTCCGCAGACGGGTACAGCGAGCAGCAATAGAAAGAGAAACGGACAGCACCTCACCCTTCAAAAGTAGTCCAAAGCCCGCATTGATGCCGGAGCTGAAAATCCGGGACTGTTGAAGAGAACTCCCCGTTTTAGTGTTTCTTTGCAGCCGCATCACTGAACGCATGTATCCATGTGGCATAGCCTAGGAAAATTCATCTTGAAATACCGGATCATCCTGTTGGTCCTGCTGGCGGCGGTCACCGGCTTCATGGGCTGGCAGGCCAGCCGGGTGCAGCTGAGCTATGATTTTTCCAGAGCCATACCGATCGACCATCCCAAATACAAAGCCTATCAGGAATTCCGAAAGAAATTCGGGGAGGACGGCAACCTCCTGGTCATCGGCATCCAAACACGAGACTTCTTTCGTGCCGGCACCTTCAATGCCTACCGGGAGTTGCAAGAGGCCATCCGGCGGGTAAATGGGGTGGATGACATCATCAGCGTACCCGGTGCGGTCAACCTCGTAAAGGTACCGGGCACCGAACGGCTGAAGACGGACACCCTGTTCCCGAACCGCTCTCTTTCACAGGCTGAGATCGATACGGCGGCAGCCCTGTTCCGCCGGTTGCCCTTCTACCGGCAGTTGCTTTACAATCCCGACTCCGATGCCTGGCTGATGGGGGTGCGGATCAACAAGGACCTGATGGCCACCCGAGCCCGCATCACGATCGTGCACGAGATCGGGGCGTTGGCGGATTCCTTTTCCGCCGCACAAAAACTGCCGGTTTACAAAAGCGGCCTGCCTCATATCCGCACCGAGCTGTCGGTACGGATCCTGAAGGAAATGAAGATGTTCATCATCGCGTCGATCGTACTTTCTGCCCTGATCTTGCTGCTGTTTTTCCGTTCGTTCACCGCCATGTGGTTGTCGCTCACCGTGGTGTTCATCGGGGTGATCTGGAGTTTCGCCACCATCCACCTCTTCGGATTCAAGATCAGTGTGCTCAATGCACTGATCCCGCCCCTCGTGGTAGTGATCGGGATACCCAACTGCATCTACTTCCTGAATAAGTTCCATACCAGCTACAATGCGACAGGCGATAAACGGCAGGCACTGATCCTGATGGTGGACCGCATGGGAGTGGTCACCCTGTTCTGCAACCTGACCGCCGCCATCGGCTTTGCGGTCTTCGGGCTCACGCAAAGCCAGATCCTGAAGGAGTTCGGTTACGTGGCCGGCCTGAATATCCTGGCCCTGTTCCTGATCTCGTTGGTGCTGATCCCGGCCGTATTGAGTTTTCTGCCGGCCCCGCGATCCCGGCACATGCGTTATCTCCAGAATCCGCGGCTGAACCGATGGCTCAGCCGGCTGGAAAACTGGTCTTTGAACCACCGCCGGCTCATCTACGGCATTACCACCGCCCTGGTGGCTGTATCCGTTGCGGGCATCTTCCGCCTGCAGACGATCGGTTTTATCGTGGATGACCTTCCCAAACAAGACAAGCTGTACACCGACCTGAAATTCTTCGAGCGGAATTTCAGGGGTGTAATGCCGTTGGAGATCCTCGTGGATACCAAACGCAAGCGGGGTGCCTCGAACCTGAATACCCTGGCACGGATCGACTCCCTGTCCCTGTTCCTGACCGGTTTCCCCGAGATTGCCCGCCCCCTGAGTATCGCCGAAGGTTTCAAATTCGTGAAACAAGCTTTCTTCGACGGGGACAGCAGCAGCTACTCCATGCCTACGGAATTCGATGTGCAACTGCTCCCTTATTTGAAAGCAGGAAAGGACAGCGGGAACAACCGAAATGCCATCGGAAGGCTGTTGTCCAGTTTTATGGATCCCGACCGGCAACAGGCCCGGATCAGCGTGAGTATGGCCGATGTGGGAAGCACCCGGCTGCCTGCGATCCTGGACAGCATTTCCGGCAGGGTGGCGGAGTTGTTCCCCAAGGACCGTTTCGATGTGGTTCTGACCGGTACCAGCGTCACCTTCCTGGAAGGCAATCGATTTATTATCAATGGATTGAAAGACAGCATCTTTTGGGCCTTCCTCCTCATCGCCCTCTGCATGCTCTACCTGTTCCGCTCGGTCCGCATCTTGCTCTGCTCCCTGATACCCAACATCATTCCCCTGGTTATTACGGCCGGAGTGATGGGCTGGTCGGGCATCCCCCTGAAACCCTCTACTGTATTGGTTTTCAGCGTAGCCCTTGGGATCGCCATCGACATCACCATTCGTTTTCTGGTGAATTTCAAACAGGAGCTTCCGCGCAATGAGTTGGATATGAAGAAGACCGTGATCGAAACGATCCATGGCACCGGCATCAGCATCATCTACACCTCCCTGGTGCTCATCGCAGGATTCGTGATCTTTTGCTTCAGCGGTTTTGACGGGACCAAAGCGCTGGGATGGCTCACCTCATTGACGCTGGTCACGGCCACCTTCACCAACCTCGTTCTGTTGCCTGCCATCCTGATCGGTATTTTCAGAAAACACAAATAATTTACATTTATTTATTGATGATAATCAGCATTTTGAGAATTTATCCATTTTGCTGAAAGGCCGCTGTTCACACCAGGTGGGCCGGGCATCATAAAACAGGGCTGTTTCAGAGGGAAAACCAGCCGCTTTAGGACGATAAAAACTTAACATTTTTTTCCATTATTCGGGGGAGGATGACTAATTTCATGCCCCCAAAAGGCTTGATTTCTAAATCACATATCTAAAACTAACGCACATGAGAAAACTGTATTTACTGCTCCTGGGTGTTGTGCTTTTTGCCGCGCAGGCATGGGCCCAACGCACCATCACCGGAAAGGTGACAGACGAAAAGGGCAATGGGCTTGGCAACGCGTCGGTCCTGGTACGCGGTACCACCGTGGGAACCACGACGAAAGAGGATGGTACGTTCACGCTGACCGTGCCCGCCAATGCCAAAGCACTGGTATTCTCGTCCGTGGACATGAGCCCGGTCGAGGTGGCCATCGGCAATTCCAACGTGATCAACGCCCAGCTAAAAGCTGAGGACAAGACCATGTCGGAAGTCGTGGTCGTGGGTTATGGTACCCAGCGCAGGAAAGACGTTACCGGCTCCGTATCGACGGTTTCGGGGAACAAGATCAAGGACCTTCCGGTCCAGAGTTTTGAGCAGGCCCTCTCTGGCCGGGCGGCCGGCGTGAGCGTCACGATGCCCAATGGCGTGTTGAATGCGCCTCCGGTTATCCGCGTACGCGGCGTGAACTCCATCAGCCTGAGCACGTTCCCGCTGGTGGTACTGGACGGTGTGCCCGTGTTCAGCGGGGATGCCGGGAACAGCGCTTCCAATAACGTATTGTCGGACATCAACCCCTCAGATATCGAGAGCGTGGAGATCCTGAAGGACGCTGCCGCCGCCGCGATCTACGGTTCGCGTGCCTCTGCGGGCGTGCTGCTGGTAACCACCAAAAAGGGTCGCATGGGCCGCGCCCGTGTCAACTACGATGCCTGGGTCGGCTTTACCCGCCCCTTTAATCTGGTACCGCTGCTGGATGGCCGCGAGTATGAACTGATCAAAAACGAGGGTCTGGTGAATGCCGGCACACCTCCAAACGGAACCTCCCGTGGTTTTTATCCCTACATAGGTCTGGACGGGCAGCCGGTGAATACAAATTGGTATGATGTGATTTACCGCCAGGGCGTATCGCACAACCACAGCATCAGTGTAGGCGGTGCCACCGACAAGACCAGCTACTACTT
>JBJOMF010000017.1:0-3773 GCA_046052505.1 Bacteroidota bacterium
TGTTCAGGTCGATGATGTGAATGCCTTTCTTTTCAGCAAAGATGTAAGGCAGCATCTTGGGGTTCCACTTCTTCTTCAGGTGACCGAAATGCACACCGGCCTCCAAAAGCTGCTGTTGTAAAGATGTATTGTTTTCCATTGTCGTTGAATGAACGTTTTAAAAAGGGGTTGACATCGGTTAGCGCTTCGAGAACTGGTAGCTCCGGCGTGCTTTCTTATGACCGAATTTCTTGCGCTCCACGGAACGGGGGTCACGCTTGAGCAGACCGGCCGCTTTCAGGGCGGGGCGGAATTCGGGATTCAGGTCTACCAGCACGCGGGCGATACCCAGCATGGCGGCCTCTGCCTGCCCTTTCACACCGCCGCCACTGGCCGTGATCTTGATATCGAACTTACCCCCGGCATCGATGGTCTTGATGGGACGCTCGACCTGGTTTTGCAGGTATACGAGGGGAAAATAGGTCTTGTAATCCTTGTCGTTTACGGTAATGGCACCCTCTCCTTTTGAGATGAATACCCGGGTAACGGCTTCCTTGCGTCGTCCCACACCGTTTCGTTGTTTTTCCATTTATTGTTTATTAGGAATTTGTAATGGGGTTCAGAATTTGAGATTCGTGGGTTGCTGTGCGGTGTGCGGATGCTCGCTGCCCGCATAAACGAAGAGTTTCTTGAACATCTTACGGCCCAAACGATTCTTGGGGAGCATTCCCTTGATCGCGCGCTCGATGACCACTTCGGGTCGCCGCTTGAGCAGGCTGGCAGCTGCTTCCTCTTTCAGACCACCGGGATAACCCGTAAAGTGGTCATACATCTTTTGCTGCAATTTGTTTCCGGTCAATACGACCTTGTCGGCATTGATGACGATGATGTAATCGCCGGTGTCGACATGCGGGGTATAGGAGGCTTTGTGTTTTCCGCGGAGCATGGCTGCAATGCGGGAACACATGCGCCCTACGGTTTGATTAGTACCGTCGACAACGAACCAGTTGCGCTTCACGGTAGCCTCGTTCGCATGTTTGGTGGTGAAATGTAGTTTGCTCATGTTGCTTTTTTTGTGGCGCCGCTATCCCGGTCACCTGTTTTAAATGGGGTGCAAAGATACGCCGGGCATTCTTGTGGGCCAATTATGGAAACGTGTTTTTTTTAATGAACCCTTGTATATTATTGATTTTCAATAAATATTTTGCCTTAGTTTTGCAGTCATCCTGTTTCATCCACCGAAATCAATTTTATATGAGTGACCGATTTCTGGGTCGGGACCGCTTTGGTGACCCCTCGAACACCGGCCGCCTCTTGAGCGATGCCGAAGCCAACGCCCTGCTGGAAGAGTGGGTCCCCAACGAACGGCTGCGGCTGCACATGAAACAGGTCGCCGCCGTGATGAAAGCCTGGGCACTGGAAATGGAGGGAGCCGATGCGGCCACGGCCCGAAAATGGGAGCAGGCCGGCCTGCTCCATGATGCCGACTGGGAAAAGCATCCCGACACCCATTGCCGGGTGATCGTGGAAGAGCTGGAGCGCAGAAATATCGACCCCGAAGTGATCCGTTGCATCGCTTCGCACGGGCCCCGTCATTTCGGGGTGGATCCGGTAAGCCGGATGGACCACCTGATCTATGCCATCGATGAGCTTAGCGGTCTGGTGCATGCCTACAGCCTGATGCGCCCCGGAGGTTATGAGGGCATGGAGGTAAAGGGCGTACTGAAACGGCTGAAAGAAAAGACTTTTGCAGCCAATGTGAGCCGTGAGGATATCAGCGATGCGCTGCAGCGGGCCGGTCTCTCACTCGATACGCTGGTCGCATTCATCATCCGGTGGCAGCAACGCATACTGTAAGGGCCACCGACCGGTCCACGCCCATCAATTAAAAAAAGCCCCGCCATGTGGCGGGGCTCTTCATATCATACAATTGAATCGGTCAAAGTACGGTGAAGGTGCGGTTGTACTCATCCACTGTTATGGTGTAGGTACCCGCACCGCGGTTCAGGTTGCCGCCGTTCTCCACGATCCGTCCGCCGCCGGCATCACCATAGTTGAAGCTCCATCCACTGGCACTGACGAACTTGAACTCCCCGGCACTGGGCAGGGTCAGGGTACGCTGCCATACGCCGTTACCCATGTAGTTCATGTCGAGGGCGTTGTCGGGATTCCAGCTGCCGACTACGGGCAGGGAGCCCACGATACGAAGCTGACCGCGATTCATCGAATAGCGGACCTGCTGCGGATTGGTACCATCCCAGATGCAGCGGACCAGACCGGCCACACCGGTTTCATTGTTGAGGTTGGGGCCATTGCCGTCGTTATCGAGGTTGCCACCACCGCCACTCTTCCCCCACCAACGGGCCTTGTCAGGAGCGGAATTGTCCCAAACCGGGCCATCATGGAACTTGAACTCGTCGCCCAGGGAGATATTCTGGAGGATGATGAACTTGTCACGCTGAATGAATCCGCCATTGACAGGCGACCCCGGATTCCATCCCTGGAAAGCTCCGACCAGTCCGACCTGCTTCTGCTGGATATGCGCCTTCATGGTGCCCGCATCGATGGTCAGACGGTAAATCCCGGGCGCGCCGATGAAGAAATCGGAACCGGTATTATAACCAATATTGAAGGTAGGCGCGGCACCGCCGGTAATCCCGTATTTGGAACCCCAGTTGCCCCGCTCTTTTATGAATAGGAACTGGGCGGTAGTGTTCACCTTGATATACGTATAAAAGACCTTGCCCAGACGACCACTGCCCTTATCAGCGACTAGTTCGAAGGGGTTATTGATGTCCCATCCGGTCAGATCGCCGACCAGGAACATGCGGACCTGACGGACGATCACGAGGTCATTCACATAGTCGGCACGCTGCTGCCAGGTACCGGACGTGGCTACCACGGTCCACTTGAGATTGGCCGCTTGACCGAAATCGGTCAGACCTTTGGCCGTTAGTGAATCGCTCATCGCCTTGTACGTGAGACTTACGGTCGTATCCGTACCACCGCCGTTGCTGACCATGGTAAAGAGGGGGCTCCCAAAATTATTATTGTTGGTGAACAGCACGCGGTAGGTTACGTTGGGGCTTCCTGTGGCCGGGGTCGAACGGGTCCAGCGGAACACAAAGCTCTGTGCGGTGCTCGACGGATCGATCTCGTTCACATTGGTCGAAGACGCGGGGGACAGCAACACGAAAGGCGTACTTCCGTTCGACATGCGGGTCAGTGTGATGCTGAACACGTCCTGTGAACGGCGCTTGGTGGTACCATTATCGGCGACCACACTCCACAGGAACTCCGTGGTTACACCAGGTGCGATCCCCTTAGCGGCCAGGGCCTGATCGATTTGCTGGAAGGTCAGGGTCAGGCTGGTGGCATTCCCCCCGTTGTTGGAGGGCACTTCGATACGGGGCTGATCGATATTGTCGACTCCTTTGATGGCGGCCACCCAGGTATACTTGGGATTGATCACCAGTCCCGGAGGGGCGGCGGTCCAGCTGATGGTCACCGCGGCATTAGGCGTTGCGGCGTTCAGGGGCAGCACCACACTGGTGGCAGGGGCCACGAGGCGGAAATCACCCAAGGCCTCCCCTCTCACATTCGTGTCGAATTCGGTCTTCTTACAACCGAAAGAGAACACGAGGAGGGCTGCAAACATCCCGGTCAGAATTTTATTGAGTCTCATGTGCGTTTTTTTATAAAGTTTGTCAGTAAGCGATCACGATTATTTCAGGTCATCGAAGAGTTTCTCGTATGCGACGGAGGAAACGCTGATCGTCGCCCCGTTGGGATCG
>JBJOMF010000018.1:0-3461 GCA_046052505.1 Bacteroidota bacterium
TATCCGGATCGAAGGCACGTACCTTTTCCATATAGGCCGGCAACCGATATTCCCGATCGTATTGCGGTGCACCGCCGCCCAGCACCAATTCCTCCGCGGGAATGCAGGCATCCAGGGTGCCGTTCATGAAGAATCGCAGCATCCCGTCGTCGGTCACTTCCCCAATAACAGCACAGGGCAGGTCCCATTTCTCGAAGATGGCCTGTACGGTATCTTCCCGGCCCTGTTGGGCCACCAGCAGCATGCGCTCCTGGCTTTCGCTGAGCAGCAACTCCCAGGTCTTCATACCCGCTTGCCGTGTGGGAACTTTGTCGAGGTCGATGCGCATGCCCACGCCTCCCTTGGCGCTCATCTCTGCGGTGGAGCAGATGATGCCGGCCGCACCCATATCCTGCATACCCACTACCGCGCCGGTAGCGATCACTTCCAGACAGGCCTCGAGCAACTTCTTTTCCTGAAAAGGGTCTCCGACCTGTACGGCCGGAAGCTCCTGCACGCTTTCCGCCGTGATATCGGCGGAGGCAAAGGACGCACCACCGATGCCATCCTTGCCGGTGGCACTACCCACGAACAGGACCGGATTCCCCGGACCGGCAGCCGTGGCGGACACCGTGGCACCGGCCTTCACGATGCCCACGCTCATGGCGTTGACCAGCGGATTAGTATGGTAACAGGCATCGAAATAGATCTCTCCGCCGACTGTGGGCACCCCAAAACAATTCCCGTAATGCCCGATGCCGTGCACCACCCCTGCCAGCAGGTGCTGGGTACGATCCTCCTCCAGCTTTCCAAAGCGAAGGGAATTGAGCGCTGCGATGGGACGGGCACCCATCGTGAAGATGTCGCGGTGGATCCCGCCTACACCGGTAGCGGCACCCTGGAAAGGCTCGATCGCGGAGGGATGATTGTGGGACTCGATCTTGAATACGACACCCAGTCCGTCACCGATGTCCATCAACCCGGCATTTTCCTCACCGGCCTTCACCAGCATACGCCCCCCATCCCGGGGCAGGGTCTTGAGCCATCGGATGGAATTCTTATAACTGCAGTGTTCACTCCACATACCGGAGAAAGCGCAGAGCTCATTGAAATTGGGGGTACGGCCGAGTTTTTGGCAGATCAACTCGAACTCCTCATCGGTCAGCCGCAACTGACGGGCGGTCTTGACGGTTACTTCCATGCGGATGGATTGAAGGGCGAAGGTAAAACATATCCCCTTGCAGGCATCCACAGCCTGTTAACATTCTCAGGCAGGTGAACACCGGAATGGCTATTTTGCGAGCAAAGAACGGATGTGGCTTACGTGCTTTTCTTTCTGTGGCTTGGGGCGTTGTCCTGGCTGGTGACCCGGATCCGGTTCTTCCGTACATCCGGTCTCGGTGCGGCACAACTGGTGGTACTGTTCCAGCTGAAAGTGATCGCTGGCATCTTTTACGGATGGATCGGACTGTACTATGGCGGGTATGCGCAGATGCAGGATACCTGGGTCTATCACATGGCCGGCCTTCAGGAGTATGAGCTGCTCCGCTCCGATCCCGCCGAATATTTCGCCAACCTGTTCCGCGACCCGTACGGCGGCGACTACGGTAATTTTTTCGGAGGGCATGCCTCCTATTGGAATGACCTGAAGGGAAACGGACTCATCAAGCTGTTCTCCTTAATGAATCCGTTGAGTTTTGGACATTACTACGTGAACGTGATCTTTTATTCGGTGCTGACCTTATGGGGAGCCGTGGCTTTGTACCGGGTGATGCGCCATGCCTTTCCGGAAGCGAAGGGCGCGGTTCTCAGCAGTACCTTCCTGCTGCCCTCCTTTCTGTATTGGACCAGCGGGCTGCATAAAGAAGGCATGATCTTCAACGGCATCGCGCTGGTCGTTTACTGCATGTATTTCGGAACAGTGCAGGGCCGTTGGGGCTGGAAAAGGGTCGTGGGCCTGTTTACCGGTCTGCTGATCCTGCTGGTCCTTCGCAATGTGCTCTTTCTGCTCGTTATTCCCGCACTGCTGGCCTGGTGGCTCGCCTGGCGCCGGCCGCTGCACGGACGAACGATCTTTGCCTCCATCTACCTGGCCTGTACCGTCGCATTCTTTACGGCCCCATTGGTGAGCCCGAAGCTGAATCTGCCGCAGGCGGTCGTGAACCGCCAGCAGGATTTTCTCAAACTGAAACCCGGTCGCTCCAACGTGATCGTAAAGGAACTCGAACCGAATGCGGTCAGCTTCCTGAAACACACCCCGCAGGCCCTCCGCCTCTCCATCCTCCGACCGCATCCGACCGATGTGAAACACCTCCTGTCGCTGGCTGCCTCGTTGGAGATCACCCTCATCCTGCTGTTCTTCCTGCTGTTTCTCTTCTGGAACAAACGCCCCGGTACACCTGCACAGCCCCTGCTCTGGTTCTGCCTCTTCTATAGCTTTTCGGTGCTGATGGCCATCGGCTTCACGTCGAACAACCTTGGCGCCGTCGTGCGGTACCGCAGCGTCGTGTTACCGCTATTGATCATTCCCCTGGCCGCCCGGTTCGATTGGTCTAGAATCGGCCGTATCTTTAAATATTAATATTATTTATATATAATAATTTTTCGGATTAAGATCCGGTTTTATTGGTTTTTATACCCATTTTTTAGACTTTTCCCCAGTTTAATACCACTTTTTAGGGTTTTGAAATAAAAAATTGGCCTTTTTGAAGGGATGCGCTTGCTTTGCCAAAAATCAATCAGCCATGTCCCTTCGTTTTGAAGCCATCAAAAACCTCTCAACGAACCCAGAAACTCCGGTGGACGGCCCCGCCAAGGTCACTTCGGTTTTCGGCAGCAACGTTTTCACCCTGAAAACGGCCCGGGAATACCTAAGCGATGAGGCCTTCAAAAGCCTCAGGGCCTCGATCAAAGCCAACCAGAAGATCGACCGGGCCATGGCCAACCAGATCGCGAACGGAATCCGGGCCTGGGCAGAAAGCAGAGGCGTCACGCATTTCTCGCACTGGTTCCAGCCGCTGACCGGCACTACCGCAGAGAAACACGATTCCTTCTTTACGCTCAAAGGGGATGGCACCCCCATCGAACAGTTCGAAGGGGACGCCCTGGTGCAACAGGAACCCGACGCGTCCTCCTTCCCCAGCGGGGGCCTGCGTGCCACGTTTGAAGCCCGTGGCTATACAGCCTGGGACCCCTCTTCGCCCCCTTTTATCATGGAGATCGGCGCGGGTAAGACCCTGTGCATCCCCACCATCTTCGTGTCGTACACCGGTGATTCGCTGGACTACAAGGCGCCGCTGCTCAAAGCGCTGGAAGCCTTGAATAAGGCTGCCGTGGATGTCTGCAATTATTTTGACAAGAACGTGACTCAGGTGACTGCCACCCTGGGCTGGGAACAGGAATATTTCGTGGTGGATGAGGCCCTGTTCAATGCCAGACCCGATCTGGTGATGACCGGCCGCACCGTCTTCGGTCATTCCTCC
>JBJOMF010000019.1:0-7834 GCA_046052505.1 Bacteroidota bacterium
CAGTCAGGTAGGGCATCATGGCCTCCAACACCTCTGGATCCATCGGGGTCGTGGCGGCATTGTCTAAGTAGATGCGATTCATGGAAATCAGGCTCGGAAAGCTGCAAAGATACGAAGTTGACAGGGCTCAGCTAAGTTCCCGGATATCGGCCATCACCCGTTCAGCGAGCGTTGTGGCCCCCGCTGCCGTATCACTTTCCGCATAGATGCGGATAATGGGCTCCGTATTCGATGCCCGCAAGTGCACCCAATCCGCACCGAATTCGATACGAAGACCATCCTCGGTGTTCACCGGATGCTGATGATACCGTTCCCGTACCTTCCTGAAGAGGTTGTTCAGATCGGCTGCTGCATCCAACTCGATCTTGTTCTTTGAGATCACATGATCGGGATAGATCGCGCGAAGGGACCGCATGCCTTTACCATGCCGGCAGAGGTGACTCAGGAAGAGGGCGATACCGATCAGGGCATCCCGGCCGTAATGCAGGTCTGGCAGGATGATCCCGCCGTTTCCCTCACCGCCGATGACGGCCTGAACCTCTTTCATTTTGCGCACGACATTCACCTCACCGACGGCAGACGGATGATATGTACCGCCATGACGCATCGCGACCTCCCCGAGAGCCCGGGTACTGCTCAGGTTGCTGACGGTGGCACCGGTCCGATGTCCCAACACATAATCGGCCACGGCGACCAGCGTATATTCCTCCCCGAAAAGGGTCCCGTCCTCGTTCACGAAACAGAGCCGGTCCACATCGGGGTCTACTGCAATACCCAACTGGGCCCGGTGCGTCGGGACCGCCATTGACAATTCCGTCAGATGTTCGGGAAGGGGTTCGGGGTTGTGGGCGAATCGGCCGTCCGGGGCACCGTTGAGGACGACAACATCTTTCACACCCAAGGCATGCAGCAAGGCCGGTACGGCAATGGCACCTGAGGAATTGATGGCGTCCACTACCACGCGCAACCCGGCCGCACCGATCGCTGCCGCATCCACCAGGGGATGAGCACAGACCGCCTCGATATGACGCTGCAGGTATCCTTCACCGCTGACCACCGTACCCAGCCGGTCGACCGGCGCGAACGCACTGTCGTCACGACCGGCAAGCTCAAGCAGCGTGGCACCGTCAGCCGCCGAAAGAAATTCGCCAGCTGCATTCAGCAATTTCAACGCGTTCCACTCCGCAGGGTTGTGGCTGGCCGTGAGGATGATCCCTCCGTCGGCTTCGGCCCAGGGTACGGCCATCTCTACAGTGGGTGTTGTAGACAGGCCTACGTCGATCACATCCACACCCATAGCGATCAGCGTGCCGGTGACCAGATGCTGCACCATCGGACCGCTGATGCGTCCATCCCGGCCGATGACCACACGGGGCCGGTGGGATCGGGCACGAAGCATTGTGGCATAGGCCGCCGTATACTTGACGATATCAGGCGGGGTCAGATTGGTACCGGGATGGCCGCCTATAGTGCCCCGGATACCGGAAATACTGCGGATGAGTGACACGGAATGCGGTGATTTAGGAGATAACGTGCTGCAAAAATAACGAACCGAAGGCAGCACCCGGAAATTCTTTGATGCCGGCGCGATTATCTTTGCCCCATGGAGGCATCGTCCTGGTACCGCGACTGGTTCAATTCACCCTACTACCACAAACTCTATTTCGACCGGGATGAGAAGGAAGCGGGCGATTTCATCGTTCGCCTGCTTGCCCATCTGAAGCCCGCACCCGGAAGCCGGATGCTGGACCTGGCCTGCGGGAAAGGACGACACAGTCGGATCCTGGCCGAGCGGGGTTATCTGGTCACCGGTGTCGACCTTTCTCCCGGAAGTATCCGATATGCCCGGCAGTTCGAAAATCCCCATCTCGATTTTTACGTTCACGACATGCGACTACCGTTCTGGATCAATTACTTTGATTATGTGTTCAATTTTTTCACCAGCTTTGGCTACTTCAAGACCCGGCGAGAACACGATGATGCCATCGGCACCATCGCTCACAGCCTGAAACCTGGCGGCACTTTCGTACTCGATTACCTGAACGTGCATCCCGCCGAAGCGGGGCTCGTGCCCGAAGAGACACGCCGCATCGGCGAGACCGTGTACCACATCTCCCGCTGGGATGACGAGACGCATTTCCACAAAAAGATCGTCGTGGAAGATCCGGCACTCAAGGACCCGTTCCGGTATGTGGAGCAGGTGGCGAAATTCACGCTGGGGGATTTCACTGAAATGCTCTCCTACCAGGGTCTGCAGGTGCAGGAAGTGTTCGGGGACTATGACCTGAATCCCTTCGATATCCGAAAGACGCCCCGTCTCATCCTCATGGCGCGCAAAACCCAATGACCCTTACCGAGGCTTGTTGTTCATGATAAGATAACGGGCCGTTTCAAAATAGGCTTCGGTGAAGGCGGCCAGCCGGAGCCGCAGGGAGTCCCGCTGCGCAGGCGTATGCGGGTCGGTGCCGGCGCGCAGATAACGCAACTGCTCCTCATTGGAATTGATGTTGCGCATGTACACGTGGTCGTTTGTCACCATGCCGATCAGGTCCGCCGTATTCGTAACAAAGGCAAAATCGTGCTTCTTGAAAGGATCGAGCAGATCGCGGCCGAGGGTGGTATTCAAATACGACTGGTCGAGCATGCCGGCGATCGTAGGTAGAATATCGATCTGCGAAACGACCTCCCGGCGCTGCTGGGGCGCCAGCAGCTGCGGAGCGAAGAACAACAGCGGCACGTGTTCGTCCGTAAGACGCAACTCACTCCATACGGACGGATAAAGGCCGTCTGCGTTGCCCGCAACTCCGTGATCACCCACGAAAACGAAAATCGTGTTGGAAAAATAAGGCTCCCGACGGGCCGCCTCCATAAAGCGCCGGATGCAGTGGTCGAAATACCGGAAGGCATTGAACTCATCGATCGACTCGAATCCGTAACGACGGAGGGAATCCTGAGGAACAGACCGTCGGACGAAATCGGTATCCGTCCCGGAAAGGATTCGGCTGTAGGGCCTGTGATTGCCGGCGGTTTGTATGTAGGCGAAAAAGGGCTTTTCCTGGCGACGGAACAACTCGTGGGCCTCAAGGAGGAGGTCTTTGTCGCTGATCCCCCACACATTGACCTCGGGAATACCAGACCGCTTCCCGGTATGCATCTGCAAGCCCTCGATATTTTTAAGGAGCCCTTCGAAGTTCCCAAACTCGGGGTCGCCCCCCAGGAAGTAGTGCTTATCGTATCCGTTCAGGCCGTTGATGATGGTATGCTGGCGGACCGCAGCAGGATTCCGGCTGGAGAACTTGAACAGCTGGGCATCCGGAATACCGGAAAGGATCGCGAAGACAGCCCGTGCAGTAGAAAAATGGGGAGCGAAGCAGCGGTCGAAAAAGATACCGCCTTGACACAACGAATCAAAATACGGGGTCGGGTCGAGCGGGTTGCCGCTCATACTGCTCTTGTACATGCTGAATGACTCGCATTGAACCAGCACGATATTGGGACGGCTCTCCAGCGCGCTGCTGCGGGGTCCGATCTCCCGGTGATAAGAAAAAGTCTGCGGGCGGGGGAGCTGCAACCAATCCGCCATGATCGGAAAGACCTCCCGGGCTTTTTGAGTGCTATAATTGGGCTTTCGAAGCCGGAGCGTCCCGAAAAAATTCTGCAGCGGGTTGATGGCCAGATACGATTTGAAACTGTTCCCGAACCGGAAGGAATCGGCCCGCCCCAGGGGCCGGAAAGACAGCCGCCCCCAGGCCGCCAGAGCCAACAGCATCGCGGCAAAGAGGAAGAACTTCCTGCGATAAGGGATCCCCAGCCCGTCGGTACGCGTGATGACCTGCCAGTGGCTGCGGTGATACATCCAACGGAAGATCAACACCGCCGCGATGAGACCCAGAAATAGCCAGAACATCGGATAGGTCTGCCGCATCATCCTCCACGAGATGCGAAAATCCTCGGCAAAGTTCATCGCTCCGGCATCCAGAGGCGTTTTATTATAAGAGAAACACCCAAAACCGGCAGCAAAGAAGAAAAAGACGATAAAGGTCACGATGGCCAGGTACCAGGTCCACCATTTCTTGTTCGCAGCTGAGAAAAAGGGCGAGCAACGCGGCACCATGCTGATCGCCACGACGGGCATCAGGATAAAGGCGATCCAACGCAGATCGTACCGTGCACCCAGCACAAATGCCCCCAGCACCTCATCTATACCCATGCCCGGCGGACGAAAGAACAGGAAGGTAGCCAGCCGGTACACCGTGAACAGGAGCAGGAACAACAGCATCAGGTTGGTCACCCATATCAGCGTCTTGGATATTTTGAACCGACTCAGCATGATGGTGTTGATACGTATCTCGCAAGATACTGCTTTTGACGGCTGAGGCCTCCGGGTCGGGTTGCTTACATTTGCGACATGGACGTACCGGCCGCACGTATCTGGAGTACCCTTATCGGGTGGGACCATGACCTGTTTCGGCTGATCAATTCAGATGGGGCCAATCCGGTATTTGATGCGGTCATGCCCCTGCTGCGTACCTCCCAGTTCTGGGCCCCGCTCTACCTGTTTCTGATCGCATTCGCCCTATTGAATTTCAAAGGACGGGGATGGCTCTGGGTCGGTCTTTTCCTCCTCACGGTGGCTATGACCGACATGACCGGCACCTATCTCTTTAAACACAATGTGGAACGCACCCGCCCCTGTAATCTACCGGACCTGGCCGACCGGATACGGATGCTGGTTCCCTGTCCCGGCGGATTCGGGTTCACTTCGAACCACGCCGCCAATCATTTCGGTATGGCCGCTTTCTTCTACCTCAGCTTCCGGGGGCTGATCGGACGTTGGGCCTGGCTCGGCTTCGTCTGGGCCGCCTCGATCGGCTATGCCCAGGTTTATGTGGGGGTTCACTTCCCGAGTGATGTGGTGGCCGGGATGGCATTGGGACTGTGCTATGGCGTACTGACCGGGTCCCTCTACAATCGATACGGGCCCCCTGCGAGGACCCCCGCGAACCGAGAATAACGGAATCAGTATCTTCGAGAGGCAATCAATCTACGCCAGGCATGGATATTTTCATATTAGGGGCTCTCATCCTGCTGAACGGCCTGTTTTCCATGTCAGAGATCGCCCTGGTATCAGCCCGCCGGTCGCGACTCGAACACCTGGCCGACCAGGGGGACCGTAAGGCGAAACTGGCCCTGGAGATGTCCAACCACCCCGAACTGTTCCTCTCTGCCGTTCAGATCGGCATCACGCTGATATCAATTGTAACGGGGGTTTATTCGGGCGACCGCTTCAGCAAGGACCTGCAGCCGTATATTGAAGGCATCGACAGCCTAAGACCCTATGCGGAAACCGTATCGACCGCCCTCATCGTGATCGTCGTGACGTTCCTGTCGATCATTTTCGGCGAGTTGATCCCCAAGCGCATCGGCCTCCTTCGCTCCGAAAAGATCGCCAAGAATGTGGCCGGCCCCATGAAGTGGTTCGCTCGCGCCTTCCATCCGATCGTATGGCTGCTGAATAAATCGGGCAACCTGTTCTTTCGGCTGTTCAACATCCGGCGGATGAAGGACGATGCCGTCACCGAGGAAGAGATCAAGACTCTCATCACGGAGGGCGCCGAAGCCGGTACCATCGATGAGGCCGAACAGGAGATCATCGAGCGGGTCTTCCACCTGGGTGACCGGAACATCACCTCCCTGATGACGCACCGGAGCGATATCATCTGGTTCAATCTGGACGATAATGAGGACAAGATCAAGGAAAAGATCCTCAAGGAACCCCACTCCTCATACCCCATCTGCGAGGGCAGCATCGATCACATCCGTGGCGTGGTATCGATCAAGGATCTGTACGTCACTGCCGACAATACCCCCTTTCGGGAGATCATGCGACCCGCGCTGTTCATACCGGAGAACAACTCCCCCTATCAGGTCCTTGAGAAGTTCAAGGAATCACGGATCCACTCTGCATTCATCGTAGACGAGTATGGCAGCATCCTCGGCCTGCTCACTCTTAACGACATTCTGGAGGCCATCGTTGGGGATATGCCGCAGCCCCATATACCCGAATACGAGATCCGGCGACGCGAAGACGGCAGTTTCCTGGTAGACGGACAGATCCCGTTCTACGACTTCCTCACCCACTTTGAGAAAACGGAATGGATGCATGAAGGCGAACACGACTTCGACACCCTGGCAGGGTTCATCCTTCACGAACTCGAGCGAATCCCCCGCACGGGCGACAAACTGCACTGGAAGGATTTCACCATCGAAGTGATGGATATGGACGGCCATCGGATCGATAAGCTGCTGGTCACACTCAGCGACTCCCTTCAAAAGGAACTGAAAGGATAAGCTGTCTCAAAAAACGAGCACGGCCTTGCGGTCCGGATAATTCAATCGGGTGCTTTTGCGATGGCCACCGACCGTGACATGAAAGATGTTCATCTGATCATCGAACTGATCGTACATCAGCGTGGCGTCGACCTCCAGCCGCGACAACGCCGCCACCCCACTCACCTCGATGAATCCATAAGCCGCCTCCTGATCGACTTCATAACCCAGATAGGAGAACGCCACTGTGCGGTCATTGACACGAAGCGACAGGTGGCTGAACAGGTAGTTCTTCACCAAACTGTCCATGGCCGCCTTCGCCGGCGGATTCGTCAGATCGACCTTGGCCCTGTAGTTCTTTGCCAGCACCTTCTCAAAATCATCCGTGAAGATCTTGCAGGTCATCTCTAGCGTCCGCGCCGAAGCGTTGTGCTGCACCTCAACCACGCTGACATGAAAGGGATGCAGGAACACCCGACCCGGATGATCCGGACCGGCCGTCCACATCAGGAACGACATAAAGAAGGAACTCCAGCTGAAAAAGCGAAAGGCCATATTCACAATAATTTTCCGGGATACAAAAGTCTGGATTATTTTCATCCCCGGCATCAGTACAACCCGGAATGGTTCCGGCACCACCAACGAGCAAACAGACGTAAAAAAAACGACCTCCGATGCAGGAACTTGGATTTTATTTCCGGCTGGGCTGGGAGCACATCATCAGCCCGGATGCGCTGGATCACCAATTGTTCATCATTGCCCTGGTGGCCCTGTACATGGCCCGGGACTGGAAACAATTACTGATCCTGATCACTGCCTTTACGATCGGCCACTCCCTCACCCTGGCCCTCAGTGTCTTTGATATCGTCCGGTTCGACCGGAACTGGGTGGAGTTCCTGATTCCCTGCACCATCGTCATCGCCGCACTTTACAACGTATTCCACCAGAAACCCAGTCCGAATTCCATCCGGGTGACCTATGCGATCGCACTGGTATTCGGACTCGTGCACGGCATGGGATTCGCGAATACCATCCGTTTTATGCTGGCATCGGACCAGTCCATCGGCTGGGGGCTCCTCGGCTTCAACCTGGGACTGGAAGTCGGACAGATCGCAATGGTCATCGGTCTGCTGATACTGGCCCAGGTGCTCGTAGGTCTTTTCCGCATCAACCGGCGTGACTGGATCCTTTTCCTCTCCGCCGGCGTATTTAGCCTGGCCCTGAAAATGGCGCTGGACCGCATCCCCTGATCCCATTCAACAAGCATCCCATAAAACCCTGAACCATGCATCGATCCTTTTTGCCAATCTTTCTTTTGTGCATCTCAGCTGTTTCCTACGCCCAGGTATACAACAACAGCGCCTCAAATCACGGGAACAAATTCGAACAGCTGGGCACCCTCCTGGCCACCCCCAACGAACAACGAACGGCCAGCGGGGCCCCGGGTGTGCGGTACTGGCAACAGCGGGTGGACTATGACATTCGCTGCGAACTCGATGAGTCC
>JBJOMF010000020.1:0-4430 GCA_046052505.1 Bacteroidota bacterium
CCCCCGCACAGGATTCGGTTCGCTTGCTATCCGATGTCACGGTAACGGCCAGCCTGTTGGAACAACAGCAAAAAGAATCCGGCCGCAGTATCATAATCCTCCAAGGAGATCATTTCCGTTCGCTGCCGGTGCATTCTCTCGACGACCTGTTGCGGTACCTGCCCGGCATAGAAGTACAACAGCGGGGCCCGCAAGGTTCGCAAGGGGACATTTTGATCCGGGGAGGCACTTTTCAGCAGGTGTTGGTGATCATCGATGGCATCCGCCTGAACGATCCGCTGACCGGACATTTCAATGGATACATACCGATACCGCCTGGCTCCATTGAACGGGTGGAGATACTCAAAGGTCCGGCCGCAGCTTTGTACGGATCGGAAGCCGTCGGCGGTGTGGTTCACATCCTCACTCGAACGTTCGGCGAACGCACCCCGACAAACGGCGGAAACGGGCTTTTACAGGCTGGTGCCTTTGGGTCCCGCAACGTATCGGCCGCTGCACGGGGACGTGATGCCGGCGGAATGAACCGGTGGAGTATCGGAATGGCATCGAACAATGCCGAAGGCCCCCGCCTCCGGGGTACGTCCCACTTCTTCCATCTGCATACCCTCGAGGCGTCCCTGCAGCGACAACTGGCATCCGGTTGGGTGCTCCGTTTTCGAACGGCAGGTGATGACCGGCGCTTCAACGCACAGAATTACTACACCACCTTTGCAAGTGATACGGCGCGGGAGTCGGTCAACAGTTGGTGGAACCACCTGCAACTGGTCCGACGCCGCCAGGGAAAGCGTTGGCTGGCCGATCTGGGATACAAAAAATTACGCGACCGGTTTTGGTTCCGCCCGAAAGCCTCCGCCAACGACAACCGGACCTCATTGTTCACCTCCCAGGTCCTGTATACGGACGAAACAAGATCCAACCGAAGCTACTCCGTCGGTGTTCAAGCCTCTCACAAGCAGATCCGCTCAAACGACCGGGGCGATCATGCACTTTGGCATGGAGCCGCCTTTGGGATCCTTCGGTTCAGGTGGGAAACCGTATCGATTCAAAAAAGTATACGGGTCGACTGGGACCAATCCTACGGTTGGATCCTGGTCCCGCAACTGAATGCATCCTGGTCTCCTTCACGCCTGACCGTACGGGCCACTGCGGGACGCTCCTTCCGGGACGCCGATTTTACCGAGCGGTATAATAATTACAATCGTTCCCCGGTCAGCAGTGGCCGAATCGGGAATCCGGATCTGGAACCGGAATCATCGTGGAATATCGAGGGGGGGATGGACTACCACGTCAGACCGGGATTTCGAACCGGCTTCACGCTATTCCGACGTTGGCACCGGAACCTCATCGACTGGGCCCCCACCCCGTACGACCAGATGCCGCGTAGGGTGAATTTGGTAGCAACCGGCTCCTATGCGCTTGCCAAGAATGTGGAACGGGTCCGTACGACCGGCGTGGAGCTGGACCTTCAGTACCTGAAGCTTTTCTCCGGGGATCGTTCGGCCATGCTGAACCTGGGATATACCTGGATCCGTTCCAGACAAAATGATACCGTTCCCTCGTTTTATATCGCATCCCATGCACGACACCTGTTGAACCTGTCTGCCGCCTGGCAGGGTCGGATTTTTTCCTGCGGGCTGAATGCCCTTTACAAGAAACGGGCTGCACAGGACGCGACGGCGATCGGGGCCTTTGTCAGTCCATCATATTGGCTGATGGGCATCAAGGTCGGTATCCGTCGCCCCGGACGACCCGGACGGATCTTCCTGCAGGCAGACAACCTGTTCGATCGCAGCTACAGCGATCTGCTGGGAGCTCCTATGCCGGGTCGGTGGCTGTCAGCCGGAATTGACCTAGCTTTGTGATTCAATCACCGCTATGGAATTCTTAGGATCATTGGGAGTGAACATCATACGGCCGGGTGCTTCAACCGGATCCGACTGGGTCGATACGCAGGGCCCCCTCATCGAATCGTATTCGCCCGCCGATGCCAAGAGGATCGGGGCGGTGAAGGCCATCGACCGGGATGCCTATGAACAGGTGATCCGCATAGCGTCGGCCGCATTCAACGAATGGCGGATGGTACCGGCGCCGCGTCGGGGTGAGATCGTACGACAGATCGGCGATGCCCTCCGGGAGAAAAAAGATGCACTGGGCCGGCTGGTTTCGTATGAAATGGGAAAAAGCCTGCAGGAAGGATGGGGTGAGGTGCAGGAAATGATCGATATCTGCGATTTTGCGGTTGGTCTATCGCGGCAACTGCACGGTCTTACGATGCACAGCGAGCGGCCCGGACACCGGATGTATGAACAATACCACCCGCTCGGGATCGTGGGCATCATTTCCGCCTTTAATTTTCCCGTGGCCGTTTGGAGCTGGAACAGCATGCTTGCATGGGTCTGCGGGAATGTCTGCGTCTGGAAGCCCTCCGAGAAGGTACCCCTCTGCGCCATCGCCTGCCAGCAGATCGTGGCGGACGTGTTTCGCCGGAATCAGGTCCCGGAAGGGGTATGCGGCCTGATCGTCGGAGATCGGGAGGCCGGCGAATGGCTCGCGTCCGATGAACGGGTTCCGCTGGTTTCCGCCACCGGATCCACCCGAATGGGCAAGGCCGTAGCGGCCACTGTGGCCGGTCGCCTGGGGCGCAGCCTGCTGGAACTGGGTGGCAACAACGCGATTATCATTACGCCCGATGCCGACCTGGACATTGCCATCCGGGGTGCCCTTTTCGGCGCCGTAGGAACAGCGGGGCAGCGTTGCACGACCACACGAAGGCTCATCATTCATGCCACCGTATATGATGCCGTCAAGGAGCGTCTGGTCTCCGCCTATTCAAAGCTGCGCATCGGCGATCCGCTGGACCCGGCCAATCATGTGGGTCCCCTGATAGACCGGGATGCAGTTCGTATGTATTTGGAGGCGATCGAGGCCTGCCGTAACGAGGGGGGCCGCTTCATTGTTGAAGGAGGTGTACTGGAGGGCCCCGGGCTCGAGAGCGGGTGCTATGTGAAACCCTGCATCGCCGAGGCCGGACCCGGCTACCGGATCGTACAACAGGAAACCTTTGCGCCGATACTGTACCTCCTCCCATACCACACACTCGAGGAGGCCATTGCGATTCAAAATGGTGTACCGCAAGGACTCTCGTCGGCAATCATGACCCTGAACCTGCGGGAAGCCGAACAGTTCCTGTCCCATTCCGGCAGTGATTGCGGGATCGCCAATGTGAACATCGGCACGAGCGGTGCGGAAATCGGCGGCGCGTTCGGCGGGGAAAAGGAAACAGGGGGCGGTCGAGAGAGCGGCAGCGATTCCTGGAAAGCCTATATGCGTCGGCAAACCAACACGATCAATTACAGCAAGGCCCTACCGCTTGCACAGGGCATTCAATTCGACATCTGACACCATCCAACCGGTTTTAGACAGCCACGAAGCGATTTTCCTGTAAAAGAAAGCTTAAAAAGCAGTGGTCAAAGGGGAATAGCGCCTCCTGTTTTCCAAGGGATTCGATATTTTTGACCCCTTTTCACATCCAACTCAATTCAATACGTTATGCACCCACACATGAGACAGTTTCTGTTCGCAACGTTCCTGGCCCTCTTGAGCGGGCAGGCGATCGCCCAGCGGGAAGAAGTCCCAAAAGGATGGCATCTGCTCGACAAAGCAAAGGACGGCTTCAGCGGCATCAGTATGGAAAAAGCCTATGAGTTCGTGCGTTCCCGGAAGCAAAAAGGCCAGACCGTGATCGTGGCCGTCATCGATTCGGGTATCGACACCCTGCATGAAGACCTTCGTTCGATACTTTGGAAAAATCCGGGTGAGATCCCCGGCAATGGCAAGGACGATGACCGCAACGGTTACGTCGACGATGTATACGGCTGGAACTTCCTGGGAGGTGCTGACGGTCGCAGTGTCGAAAAGGATTCCTATGAGGCGGCCCGCGTGTACCACCAGCTGAAGTCAAAATACGGAGCCGGAAACGTAAAGGAGGACTCCCTTACATCCGAACAACGCTTTGAATACCGGATGTGGGCCCGTTCAAAGAAAGAAGTGGTGGGCGATGTCAACCCCTTCGAGGCCATCCAACTGCGTCGGATGAGCAAGGCCATGAAATCAGGCGACTCATTGATCCGGGCTGACCTGAAAAAAGAGGAATACTCCTGCAAGGACCTGTCCACCTACACCTCCACCAACTCCGCAGCCCAGCGGATGAAGGACATCATGCTGAGTGTGTGCAGGGGCAATGACAACGAGGAGATCACCAACCAGCAGTTACTGGATGAACTGGACGGTGAACTGAGCAAGATCGAAGCATCGGAGGTCGCTCCGCCCGCCTACCGGAACGACATTGTGAAAGACCGGTATGACGATCTCAGCGACCGGTTCTATGGCAATAACGACGTCATGGCCAACAATAAATCGGCCATGCATGG
>JBJOMF010000021.1:0-2958 GCA_046052505.1 Bacteroidota bacterium
AAGATGTGCATGGGCCGAACGAAGCAATGCCGACCGGCGGGGGTCGGATGCGGGCAAAGCGGCGGCGATCCCTTGCATGCACCAGCTGCGGCTGAAGCACAACCCATCGAGGTGTACGATCTGCAGGTCCGTTCGATCCGATACCTGAGGGAGCCTGGAAAGATGCTGCAGATCCTTCAGCGTCATAAACCGAGCCAGCCAGCTTCGGAAAGCCGCAGGCGAGAGCACGCGGCGCATGAGGTCCGCCTCCTCCAGAGAGGGCGACAAAAAATCAGAGCCGTTCGGCTCCCATTGTACCGGAGCCCGGCCATCACGGCCGAAGAGCTGCTCCGCTGATTGCACCAGCTTGCTTTCAAAATCCTTGTTACCCACGCGCCGCGCCTGATCGATGGCAAGGACCATACCGAAAGCCGTATTCGGATGAACACCGGTACGGTTGGGATAGGTCTGTTTGGGCAAAAAGGCGGTCCACAATTCCAGAACTTTCGATGTGAGTGGTTGAAGGGCCCGGTACCAGGCCCTGGCATCCGGATCGTCCCATCCGTACAGTTCGGCATCGAGCTTCAGCAGCCAGGCCCATCCATAAGTACGCTCCCAGGATCGCGTAAGCGGGATATCGAAGTACCGGACCTCCTGCCGGATGTTGTTCTCCGTCAGCGTGCCGCGCAAGGCTACACGGATGCGCTCGGCCTCGGGCATCGAAGGGAACTGTTTCAGCAAGCGGACCAGCATCCAGTGCCCATGAACGGCCGAATGCCAGTCGAAGCAGCCATAGAACGCCGGATGCAACTGGCGTGGCAGTAATACATGGTCGCTGTCCGAATATGAAGTGTGATTGGTCTTATTGGGGAATTCCTGACCGATACAACGAAGCGGAAGCGATGCCAACCGACTGGCACCCTCCGGTGTGAGCCGGTAGCCCAGGCCATCGGAACGCTCCCGGTACAACGGAGCCTCCTGTGCACGCAGCAGGAACGGCAGCACAACCGAAACAACGAGACAGATCGCACGCATGGCCAAACATACGACAATCCGGAACGCCCGATCGCATGTTCGTCCACTGCAAACCTATCCCCACTTGTGGAAAAGTTTCAGAATGCATATCGGGATACCCGGTTGATATTGTGTGTACTTGAATCCAATGACACACACAAACGAGATACATGCCTTGTTCACGCTGATCGATGACCCGGATGAGGAAGTGTTCGGAGCGGTTTCAGATCGGATCGTCGGGCTGGGCAGCCCCATCATCCCCGATCTGGAGAACCTTTGGGAAAACACCCCGAGCGAATCCGTACAGAACCGGATCGAGCTGCTCATCCACCGGCTTCATTTCACCGACCTGTCCGAAGATATCCGCCAATGGAGCCTGTCCGGCCATCACGACCTGCTGGTAGGCGCCCTGCTCGCTGCCCGGTTCCAGTACCCGGACCTGTCCGCTGCGCCCGTGATGCAGGAGATCGAAAAAGTGCGGCGCAATATCTGGCTGGAACTGAATCAGTACCTCACCCCGCTGGAACAGGCCACCATCATGACCAGCATCCTTTACAGCTATTACGGACTGAAAGGCACGGAGACGAATT
Organism: Bacteroidota bacterium; assembly: GCA_046052505.1. Lineage (GTDB taxonomy): Bacteria > Bacteroidota > Bacteroidia > Chitinophagales > Chitinophagaceae > JJ008. Next base: position 1,584 of record JBJOMF010000021.1, read on the forward strand.
ACAAGGAACCCCAGGAATTTCTGCTGCAAAAGACCCTGGAAGCCCGACGGGGCAATCAGGTGAGCAATGGCATCCTCTACCTGATACTCTGCGAGCGGCTTGACCTGCCGGTGCGCGCCGTACGCATACCCAAGCAATTCATTCTCGGCTACCTGAAACCCGGCTATTCCGACCCGCGGCACCCCGACCCGAAACAGAACATCGAATTCTTTATCGACCCCACGTCCGGACTGGTATTCACGCACCAGGACGTATCGAATTACCTCGAGCGTATCGCAGAGCCGCCCTCAGCAGACATCTTCCGTCCGCAAAGCAACAAACAAGTGCTGCAGCAACTGTTGAGTCAACTCGGCCGCTGCTTCGATACGGAGGCCCAGCGGTATAAGCAGGAGGAATTGCAGCAACTGGTGCAACTCCTGGATGACAACTGATCAGGCCCGGTCCCCAACCGCTAGAACCCCAACCAACGCTCATGCCCATCTCTTGGGAAGACTTTGAAAAGATTGACATCCGCACCGGCACCATCCTGCGTGCCGAGACCTTCCCGGAGGCCCGCAAACCGGCCTATCGACTATGGATCGACTTCGGACCGGAACGAGGCATCCTGACCTCCTCGGCCCAGATCACCACGCATTACCAAGTGGCAGACCTCCCGGGTCGGACCATCATCGCCATCGTCAATTTCCCGCCCAAGCAGATCGCGAACTTCATGAGCCAATGCCTGGTACTGGGCGTATATGACGAAACCAATGCCGTAATTTTACTCAGGCCCGATCTCCCCGTGGGGAACGGGCGCGCCATTGGCTGAACTCCGGCATACATATTACCAATCTCCGATCGGGCTGCTCAAGATCGGCGGCACCGAAGCGTATATCGCTGAAGTGAACTTTCATGATAGCAGCCGGAAGCCCGAAACCCGAAAAAAGCCGATCCCGCCCCTGCTCATACAATGCGTGGAAGAGCTGATTCAATACTTCAACGGGCAGCGGAGGACCTTCGACCTGCCCCTGCATCAGGAAGGCAGCGCATTCCAGCGCAGTGTTTGGGCGGAACTCATGCAGATCCCGTTCGCAAAGACCATCAGCTACCAGGAACTGGCCCGTCGGACCGGCGATCCGCGTGCCACACGGGCCGTGGCCGCAGCGAACGGACGCAATGCCATTGCCATACTCGTGCCCTGCCACCGGGTGATCGGTGTCAACAAGGACCTGATCGGTTATGCAGGCGGCCTGTGGCGGAAAAAATGGCTGCTCGACCATGAGGCCCGTATCGCATTCGGGGTGCAGACCTTATTTTAATTCATGCGGGGCAAAGGCCAGGGGCAACAGATACCCGGCCCGTTCGAAGACGTAAACAGGCCCGTTTCGCCCACCCA
>JBJOMF010000022.1:0-5914 GCA_046052505.1 Bacteroidota bacterium
CTACACACGGACAGACTGGATGACATCGACCGGCAACTGATGGCCGACATGGAGAGTGCCCCGGCGCCGATCGCCGCCTCACTGGAGCAATACCGCTTCCGCGAGGCCCTGTTCCAGGTGATCGATCTGGCCCGTAAAGGCAACCAGTACCTCCAGAAAAAGGAACCCTGGATCTGGGCCAAGCAGCTCGGCAATGATCCGGGCGCCCAACAGGTGATCGACAATACGATGCACCTGTCTCTCCAACTCTGCGCGAACCTGGCCGTACTCATCAATCCCTTTCTACCCAATACAGCGCGGCAGATGCTCCACCTCATGAAGGTGGTGGAACGGATGCTGGACTGGGAACATGCCGGTAAACTCCGGCTTCTGAGCCCGGGTTACAGTCTGCGTGAACCGCAGCTGCTGTTCCGAAAGATCGAGGATGAAGAGATACAGTCGCAAATAGAAAAATTAAAATCCGGCATCATGGCCACACCCGAAGCACCCCCGCCCGCTCCTGAAAATCTGACAGCGAAGCCGATCATCCAGTATGAGGATTTCGCAAAACTGGAACTCAAGGCCGGAACGGTTCTGAGCTGTGAAAAAGTTGAAAAGGCCGACAAACTCCTCAAACTCGAAGTGGATCTGGGAACGGAAAAAAGGACCATCGTATCCGGCATCGCCCAACATTATACGCCCACTGAAATGATCGGCAAACAGGTCATTCTAGTGACCAATCTGGCACCCCGAAAGATGAAGGGGATCGAAAGCCAGGGCATGATCCTCACCGCGGAAGATCGGGACGGACGCCTGCAACTGCTTCGGCCCGAGAACCCCGTTACCCCGGGCTCTGGCGTGAGTTGATCTCTTCCCGTAAAAAGGCACAGCCAACCCCAGACAACTCGGGGTTTTTTTATATCTTTTTGGACACAACACCACCCCTGCCATGTGGACCCGCCTCCGCCACGTACCGATCCTATTACTCCTCTTGCTTCCAGTGACTCAGGGGAATGCCCAGCAGGAAGCATTCGATTCGAAATTGAATGCGATCTATGTACTCAATACGACGGACAAAAAGAAGGCCCTGGAAAGTGCAAGAGCCCTGCTGAAGGAAGTGGAGCGGAAACAGGAGTGGCAGACCATCCCCAATTACTATATTCTCAAGAACCTTTTTGAGCAATTCACGGTAGATGCCGCCCTGGCCCGAACCTGTGCCGAACGCGCAGAAAAACTCTCACGGGACCTGGTAGGGCAAACATCCGTTCCGACGACCACGGGTACCGACAGCTCCGACCGCTGGTTCAATACGATCCTACCCGGACTCTACCAGACCAAGGACCCCGAGAATGCACGAAAGGCGCTCGAGTTCCTGGATCGATATGCCTCCTTCAGGACCTTTTCCAACTATACTGCGATCGGCTATGCATTCGAACGGAATGGTGATTTCACGAGCGCCCAAAGGTATTATGAACTGGCACTGCCCCTTGCCGGTGATGAAAAGAAAGAACACGTTGCTTACCTGAATTACATCCTCTTCCTCGCCAAATCCGGGGATTACCAGCGAGCGGAGTCATATATCCGGCGTACGGAAACCTTGGCACAAACGGCCGAAACCGATCTGATCAGGCGATCGTATTACAATGAAGGTTTGTCGGCACGAACGCTCTATTATTTTTTTATCGGCGATTACGAGTCATATGTCAAGGCCTCTGACAAGCAATTCGAGGAACTGGCCAAGCTGTACGCCCAATATGGAATGTCCTGTACCGGTCAGGAATTCATCCGGCTCACGAACGCGGCCCTGGCAACCGAGAACCTGAAGAACTTTGACCTGGCCGAACAATACTGGCGCCGGAGAGATTCGGCCTATGCCGCCTGGCTGACCTGCCAAAAAGAACGGTACCCGAACGTAAAGCTGAACCCGAGCTCCCTGCTTCCGGTGTTCCTTATGAAGCGAGGACTCGGCAAAAAGCTATCCCGACCGGTATCGTTCTATATCAATGAAACTAAAACCTATTATAACACCTTCCGGGAATATGCCGACATCACGACCGATTATTTCAAAGCCACTCAACTGGCCCACCTCCGGTCTCCGGACTACACCGATGCATTCGCTGCGGTCCTGAAACGGATCCGTTCGACCCGGGATTTCCGGGAATCGACCCGACCCTTTGCAGACCTGGCTTACTTTCAGATGCGGGACGGAAATACAGCAGGAGCGCGGGAAACGTATCGGGAATTGTTCAACCTGAACCGGGGATGGATCAATGACATTCTTTTTGCATTCGGGGAGAAGACCTTCGTGACCTACTTCAACGCCAAGCTCAAGGAAGGGTATGAGAACTTCCACAGCTTTGTCAAGAAAGTGACCGACCGAAACGGGCCCGACCCGGGGGCACTTACGGGTCAGGCCTATGACAACCTCCTGCTCACCAAGTCGCTCTCCCTGCAAGGGGTGAAAAAACGGAAGGAGGCCTTCATACAAAGCAGCGATCCCGCCGTGGTACGGCTGTACGAGGACTGGCTGGACCGCAAGCAACAGCTGATCCGTCTGTATTTTAAATCCGCAGGCCCTGCATCGGGATCGGCACCGGACAGTGCAGAAGCCCGCCGCACCGGGGAGCAACTGGAAAAATTGCAATCAGAGGTGAACACGATGGAGAACGAACTGTCGGCTCGCTCAAAAGACTTTAAAAGACTGCTTCGGATCGACCCGCCGGACTGGCAAGCGGTCAAGTCCCGGCTCCGTGAAGGAGAAGCCGCCGTGGAGATCGTACGTTTCCAGTGGCGCGACCAGCAGTACTATTCCGACTCCGCCTTTTATGCCGCCTACATCATCACGGCCGGATCGCCATACCCCAGGGTCGTCTACCTGCCCCAGGATGCTTTTGTGATGGACAACGATCACTACAAAGCTTACAAGAATTATATCCGCTTCAAGGTCGATGATCCGTATTCGTATGACCGCTACTGGAAGCCGATACGGGAGGCCATTCCCGATCTCCGGAAAGTGTATTTCTCCGCCGACGGGATATACCACCTGATCAACCTCTCCACCCTGCGGAATCCCCGGACAGGACTTTACGTGCTGGATGAGACCGAGATCATCAGCACCACCTCTACGGGTGACCTGCTGTTGGCAGGAACGGCGCGTCCGGACAATCGGACGGCCGTTCTGATCGGAAGGCCCTCATACCGGACCACGACCGTATCCGACGGTGCCCGACCGGCAGATGATGGGTCACGGTCGTTCATCGGCAGCTTCCAAACCGGTCAGATCGCCGACCTGCCCGGCACCGAAGCTGAGGTGCTCACCATCAAAAAAGAACTTGAGGACAAGAACATCCGGGTCAACTGTTTTCTGAGGGAGGCCGCCACAGAAGAACGACTGCAACAGGTCAGCAGCCCGGGGATCCTGCATGTCGCAACGCATGGGTATTGGTCCGGCACCAGCGCAAACGCCACGAGCGGATACCGGTCTTTCAATGCCATGGTCAACTCCGGACTGTTGCTGAGCGGCGTGGAAAATTACTATGATGGTCCGGAATTCCCCGATACTTATGATGGTGTACTCACCGCCTACGAGGCCCAGAACCTGAATCTTGGCAAAACGTCCATGGTCATCCTGTCGGCCTGCGAGACCAATCTGGGTTATCTCGATGCGGGCGAGGGCGTATATGGATTACAACGGGCATTCCGCGCAGCCGGTGCCGCCAGTATCATGACAAGTCTCTGGAAAGTAGATGACAATGCGACCCGTGATTTCATGATCGCTTTCTACCGACACTACCTGACCCACGGGAACAAGGCTGCCGCCTTTACAACGGCCCAGAAAACCATCCGCGACACCTACCGCTTTCCGTATTACTGGGGGGCCTTCGTACTGGTCGGAGAATGAAGACCGTACCTGCTGCCATCTTTCTGAAAAACACCTTACCTTCGATTTAGAATAGTTGCATAACTAACTAATTTTATTTTTTTGGGGAAATCGTTGCTATGAAACGTACCATCCGTAAAGTGGCCGTTCTGGGGAGCGGGGTCATGGGGTCTCGGATCGCCTGCCATTTCGCAGGGATCGGTGTACCGGTGTTGTTGCTGGACATCGTTCCCAAAGACACACTACCCGATGCGGGGCCGGCACTGCGAAACCGTATCGTGAACGATGCGTTGGCCGCCGCGGTCAAAAGCAACCCCTCTCCCGTTTACAGCAAAGAGGCGGTCGGGCGTATCACCACCGGCAATTTCGAAGACAACATGAAGGATATCGCCGGTTGCGACTGGGTGATCGAAGTGGTCGTGGAACGGCTGGATATCAAACAGCAGGTGTTTGCACAGGTGGAAAGGTTCCGGAAGCCGGGCACGCTGATCACGTCCAATACATCGGGCATACCAATCCACCTGATGGCCGACGGCCGCAGCGAGGATTTCCAGAAGCATTTTTGCGGAACACACTTTTTCAACCCCCCTCGTTACCTCCGGCTACTCGAGATCATTCCTACCCCATTCACGGACCCGGCCGTAACGGAATTTCTGATGCAATATGGCGACCAATTCCTGGGCAAGACCACCGTACTCTGCAAGGACACCCCGGCCTTCATCGCTAACCGGATCGGGGTATTCGGGATGATGGCCATCATGAACGTACGGGAGAAGTTGGGACTGACCATTGATGAGGTCGATGCGCTAACCGGACCGGTCATAGGGCGTCCCAAATCGGCCACGTTCCGTACCGCCGATGTCGTAGGCATCGATACTCTTGTAAAAGTGGCCCGCGGCGTGGCGGACAACTGCCCGAACGACGAGGCACGCGAGCAGTTCCGCATTCCCGCCTGGCTGGACCAAATGGTCTCCAACAACTGGCTGGGTGACAAATCGGGCCAGGGCTTTTTCAGAAAGACCCGCGGCTCGGGAGGTGAGAAAGAGATCCTCACCTTGGATCTCAAAACGATGGAGTATGCACCACGGGTGAAACCAAAATTTGCGACGCTGGAAGCGGCCAAGCCGGTCGATGACCTGGCTACCCGCCTCAGGATCCTGGTGGCCGGCACCGATAAGGCCGGGGAATTTTACCGCCTTTTCCACTACGGCCTCTTCTCCTACATATCTTACCGTATCCCGGAGATCAGTGATGAACTGTACCGGGTCGACGATGCCCTCATGGCCGGATTCGGCTGGGAGGTCGGGGCTTTTGAGAGCTGGGACGTATTGGGTGTCGAACGTTCTGTGAAGGCCATGAAATCCGCCGGTTATTCGGTCGCTCCCTGGGTCGAAGAGATGCTCGCCGCAGGTCATTCCACCTTCTACAAACTGGAAGGCGGGGTCCGACACTGCTACGATCCGGCAAGCACCAGTTACAAACCCCTGCCGGGCGGTGCTTCCTTTTTGGTGATGAGCCACCAGACCGAACGCCTTGTGTGGAAGAATGCCAGTTGCCGGCTTTATGACCTGGGTGATGAAGTACTGGGATTACAATGGTTCACCAAGATGGGCAGCATCGGCGGTGATGTGCTTTCCGGCATCCAAACCTCGATCGAAAAGGCAGAAAAGAACTTCAAAGGACTGGTGATCGCGAACGAAGGCCTGCATTTCTCAGCCGGGGCCAATGTGGGCATGATCTTCATGCTGGCGATCGAACAGGAATACGACGAACTGGACATGGCGGTCCGTTTGTTCCAGAATACCACGATGCGGGCCCGCTATTCATCGGTGCCCGTTGTGGTGGCCCCCCACGGACTCTCTCTGGGCGGTGCCTGTGAACTGAGCCTGCACGCAGACAAATGCTGCCCGGCCGCAGAGACCTATACGGGCCTGGTAGAACTGGGCGTCGGCCTGATCCCTGGTGGCGGTGGCACGAAAGAGTTCGTGTTGAGGGCTTCCGATGAGATGCACGAAGACGAACCCGAAACGATCACACTGAAGAACCGCTTTTTCA
>JBJOMF010000023.1:0-2586 GCA_046052505.1 Bacteroidota bacterium
GCGAAACAGCAGCCGGATCCGGGACCTGCGGAATGAATCGAAGCGCTTGGCCCGATCGTCGGACCGGTTTCCGATCAAATGGAAACTCGACCGCACTCAATACAAGGAATATCCATTCAAAGGATATGAAGCGGGATACAAGACCAGTGAGGTTTCCGGACAGCAGCGTCTGTATTATGATCGTAGCAAGCCCTTCGAGAAACCAGTCAGGATCTATGACCACTACTCCCCGACGGACTACGTACGCCGTCCAAAGGCCTATATCATCCCTCAAGGCTGGTGGCGGGTGGTCGGGCTGCTGAAACAGAACCGGGTCCGGATGGAGCGATTGGCATCGGATACCATTATCGGGGTAGAGGTTTACCGGATAGAGGACTACAAAAGCCTGCCACGTCCCTATGAGCAGCACCACCTCAATGCGGAGGTGCGGATCTCCGTTTCGCACCGATCCGTTCCGTTCCGGAAAGGCGACTGGTACATACCAATGGATCAGGATGCCAATCGTTTCCTGATCGAGACATTGGAGCCGGAAGCCGAGGACTCCTATTTTGCCTGGAATTTCTTCGATGCCATCCTTGGCCAGAAAGAAGGGTATTCAGCGTATGTTTTCGAGGATATTGCAGCCGAACATCTCAGGAAACACCCGGAATTGGCCGCTAAACTGGCAGCGCGCAGGGCGACCGATACGGTTTTTGCGAAGAGTGCGCGTGCGCAGCTGGATTTCGTATACCAGCACTCTCCCTGGTATGAGCCGGCGCACAATACCTACCCTGTGTACCGGGTTCGATGATGTATCAGGTGGGCAGATTGACCTTGTCGGTATTCCGGAATAGTTTACGTCCCATGAAAAAGGCGGCCAGCAGTACGGCGATGGAGCCGTAGCCTACCCACTCATAACGAATCAGCTGTCCGGTAGGCTCATCGGAAACGATCCACCCGGCGCAGACAGAGGCCAGACCCGTTCCCAATTGCTGCACGCTGCTATTGAGGCTCATAAAGCTTCCTCTGGATGCGGCATCCGGAACGCTGCTCACCAGGGTTTGCGAACTGACCGCCCGGCCGGTGGCCAGCGCGAACCAGCAGGCAAAAAAGAGCAGGACCATGGAAAAGGGCAATGGGGGAAGGTTGGTGAGTACCACCACGAAAATAAAGGACAGGGGAACGCACCATGAGAATACGGCGAGTTTACCGACACGGTCGGAAAGCTTTCCCAAAAGTATGGCGGCAAGGAAGGATGCGATCCCGCCGATGAGATAGATCAGCGGGGTCACGGACCGGGGATACCCTTTGTTGAACTCAAGGTAGGGATTGATGAAAGGGACGATCAGGAAGTGCCCCATCATCATCAGGCCAGAGAAGAGCAGGGCATTTCTGTAACGGGCATCCTGCAGAATACCCGTAAAGCTGCGCCATTTGCTCTCACCCGGTGGCGTGGCGAGGTGCCCTCGTAGTTGGGGAAGGTATCTCCAGCTCAGTCCAAGAAGCATCGTGCCGATTCCTGAAACGAAGAGAAAGGGGACATGCCAGTCATCCCCGAACAGGTTCACCAGATAAAGCGAGAAGGTGACCCCGGCGGAGGCGGCGATGGCAAAGGAACTCATGACGGCACCCATGGCCGTGCCCCGGCGTTCGTAGGTAAATAGATCACTGATAATGGACAGCACTTGTCCGCCCAGGATCCCGCCGAAGATCCCGGTAAGGGCGCGAAAGACCAGCAGTGTACCGAAGGAGTCGGCGAAACCACAGGCGGCCGTGAACAGGATGAAACCGGCATAAGTGACCAACAGGGTACTGCGCCGTTCGAAGCGGTCGGCGTTGAAGGCCATGAAGATCCCAGAGGCGAAGGCGGCTATGGGGTATGAGGACAGCAGGATGCTGAAGGCCGTCGGGTTGATATCGTATGCGGGCATCAGGTAATTGCCGAGCGGCATCATGATCATGAAGTCGAGGATATGGGTGAAGTTCACCGCTGCCAAAAGGAAGATCAGGATGCGTTCCTTACCTGTCATGTATTGAAGGTACTGGCTTATCACCGGAAAGCGAAACAGATCGGTTTTACCACTGCAACCCTTTTAAAGGAAAAGCCTCTCATCTCTGAAAGGCTTTTTAAAGAATATGGCAGCTACCTATGCCGACGCTGCGGTCGGCACCCCGACCGGCTCCGCCGCGTCGGGGCTCTCCCGAATAAAAAAGCCTCTCATCTCTGAAAGGCTTTTAAAGAATATGGCAGCTACCTACTCTCCCGCATTGTGGTGCAGTACCATCGGCCATGAGGGGCTTAACTTCTCTGTTCGGAATGGGAAGAGGTGAACACCCTCGGAAAAACCACCATAAGGCGTTGGGTGGACCGAGATCCACCGTAATAATGTGACATATGGGTAAAATATCAGCGAATATCTAATAAAAATTAAAGCGTACGGGCAATTAGTACTGCTCGGCTTTGATGTTACCACCTTTACACCTGCAGCCTATCAACGTCATAGTCTTTGACGGCCCTTAAAAGTAAACTCATCTTGAGGAAGGTTTCACGCTTAGATGCTTTCAGCGTTTATCCTGTCCGTACATAGCTACTCAGCATTGCACCTG
>JBJOMF010000024.1:0-5325 GCA_046052505.1 Bacteroidota bacterium
CAGATCATCCGGACCTTCACCGGCATCACCGCGCGGAGCAGCGCCACCGCCGGCTTGCATGGCTGGGGTTGACTGATAGCCTCCCCCACCGCCTTCGCCCCGGCCACCGAGTAACTGAACATCCCGCACCCGCAAGGATAGCGAGGCACCGGGGGTACCATCGTTCCGCTGGAAGGAACGCGCCTCAGGCTGTCCCTCCACATAAACCTGCTTCCCTTTCATGAGATACTGGGCTACCGTAGTACGGTCGGTCCAATATGCGCAATCGACCCAGATCGTTTTTTCCTGGTTATTGCCCTGACTGTCTCGGTACTTTTCGGTGTGGGCTACGGTAAAGTTGATGACATTCTTTCCGTTTACGGTATTCACGGTACAGTCCTTACCGAGATTACCAATCACCTGCATCTTGATCATAGTGCTCGTTTTTTAAATGACGTAATTTGATTGAAAAGGCAATATACGAATAGAATCGGTAAAAAAGCTAAAAAGATTAGCAACCAAATCAAATGTGCATAACTTACTCAATCACCCGTACGTGCACTGCCGGGCTCGATCAGGCGGCCAAAGAACAATGCGTTCAGGAACAATTTGCTGCCGCCCAGCCAGAAAGCCCGGAAGTTGGGGTTGTCTGCGATATGGATGATGCGCCCGTTGCCGGAGGCGGTGACAACAACGGCGGCCGACTGTCGGATGGCCTCAAGATTTTCGGCACTCACCCACCCGGTTTCCAACGGCTGGCTGCCGTAATAAAAAGGAGTGGCGAAAGGGTTGCGGCTTTTCTCAAGAAAGACACGATTGCCCTTGAACAGGCTCAGGGTCTTTCGCGTATAGCCGTACGCCAGCGGATGCGTAGGATCCATCTGTGCCCCGAAGATCGCTCCCTGCACCTGCTGCGAACCATCGATTTGCTCCCGCTCCGCATAGGGCAGCAGCCGGCTGCTGTCCACAGCAGACCTCGCTTTTTTCAGCCGGACTTCGCTGATGCCGTTCTGAGCAGCCCAACTGACGGCCTCCTCGGTCAGTATCAACACGCCACCCGCCTGCACCCAGGCTTTCAGTTTCTCCTTATTCATATCACTGTAATTTCCGCCGACCAGTATCAGGGTGTTGTATTTCCCCACATCAGACCGGTTGAATACGGCAGGCTCCAGATGGGATGCGGGGATGTTCATCCGCTGGTCCAGCAGGTGCCAAACCTCGCCGGCGTCGGTCGGATTCACACCCGCGCCGGTGATCATGGCCACAGCGGGTTTGGTGACCACAGCGAACCGGCCACTGCCCAGATCGATCCCGGTTGAGGCCATCCCGGAGGAGACCGCCCAGGTCTGTAACTGATACTTTTCCGTTAGTGCCGTTATCCGGGCCTGCAGGGCAGAAGCCGGCTCCGGCTGTAACTGGACAGGGACCACGAGTGTACCCCGTGAGAAGGAGACGGGACCTTTGTCCATCTTCAGTTCAAAAGGAGCGGTGGCTGCCTTTACCAGAAGGCCGGCTTTCAGCAGCTCGTATAGGGCGGCAGGTGCCTGATAATCCTCCCATCGTATCAGGTAGGCATAGCCGCCAGAAGCTCCTTGCAGGGTGGCGGCCGCCCTTGGCGCGGCTGTCTCCTCGGGCCCCAACAGGATGTTCGCCGACAGTTCCCTGAAAGGGATCCCGAATGCGAGGGGCATAGTCCAGGATGTGATATCATAAAACAGGCTATCCCGGTATTGCAGGGTTTTCTCGAAGATGGCCCGGATCAGGCTGTGCTGCGGCTGGTTCAGGCTGACCACCCAGGAATGCTCTCTGGGGAATTGCGGATCGTTCCATGATTCAGGCAGCCGATGCACCGCGATGCGGTGCCGTCGCAGCATGTCGATGAACAACCGGTTACGGACCTCATCGTGACGGTCGCCGAAAACGTAGCCCTTAACGGAATAGGACGCCGCCCTGACAGAAGCCTGTCTGAAAAAATCACGCTGGTACTCCAGCAGTTCAGTGCGAAGCGCCAGGGCGCCTTCCAGGGTTGACAGAGCCGTGACGAACTGATTACGTATAGTGAACGGAAAGCTCAGCGGCCCGTTGGCGGTTTGCTGCAGGTGGCCGCGGGAGGACGCCTGCTCGAACAGGATGCCTACGCAGCCCTGCACATCCGGATACGTAGACCCTTTTCCGTAATAGAAATCATCATAGTTCTCTTTCGTGAAATACAGCGAACCGATGCGGTCCAGTGCGCGGGCATGGAAGGCCGCAAGCCGATCGGTAAGCTCCTGGTTCTTCTCGGGCGTAAGGGGATTGACCCTCGAAGGAACGCCCGGCTGAAAGAAGAAGGTGGCGTTACTGCCCTGCTCATGATGATCGGTGAGGATATTGGGCTTCCATTCATGGAACCAGCGAAGCCGGTTCTGGCTTTCCACATGTACGGAGGGAAGCCAGTCACGGTTAAGATCGAACCAATAGTGATTGAACCGTCCGCCCGGCCATACCTCATTGAATTCCCTTGAAAAAGGGTCGCTTACCAGGTTCTTGCTCCTGTGCTGGTTCGCCCAGGTGGAAAAGCGCTGCATCCCGTCAGGATTGAATGAAGGATCCAGCAATACGACCACATTTTCCAGCAGGTCATCGATCTGCTTTCCCCGGGCCGCCGCCAGATGATAGGCCGTGAGAAGGGCTGCGTTGGAACCGCTGGGCTCATTGCCATGAATGGAATGACCGATCCAAACGACCGCGGGCATGGTCGCGAGGGGCAGCTGACCGGAAACCGCGGGATCGGTGAGCCGGACATGTTGCCGCCGGATCTCTTCCAGCCGGGCATGATTGGCAGCGGATGTGATCAGAAGCAGCACTTGGGGCCGGCCCTCGTAGCTCTGCCCCATCGTTTCCAGTTTCACCCGATCAGGGGCGGCCGCAGCCAGGGTGTGCAGGTACTGCACCAGCCGGTCGTGTGTAACGTGCCACTCCCCAACTTCGTGTCCGATGACCGACTTCGGCTGTGGAACAGAAGGGTCATAACTGAACTGCGTGGGCAGATAATAATCAAGGGCCTGAGCCATAGCCGAGCGGGCTGTCAGCAGCAGGATAACGAGTGGGAGGAACCCTTTCATTGGTGGTGCTTTTTGTAAAGGGGGAAGATACGGAGCCCGGTGATTATTCGGCTTTCGGTTGCAGGCATATATTACGGCTTGCGAAACACCGGCACCCGGTAAGTGACGTATATTTGCAGGTTGAAGGAGAAGTGTCCCATGAGTCGTAACGGAAAAGTCCTGGTAGCCATGAGCGGCGGCATCGACAGCACGGTGACCGCGCTGATGTTGCATGACCAGGGCTATGAGGTGGTGGGTATCACGATGAAAACCTGGGACTACAATGCGGTGGGCGGCAGCAAGAAAGAAACGGGGTGCTGCAATCTGGATTCTTTCAACGATGCCCGGCAGGCCGCTGTGGAGCACGGCTTTGCACACTACATCCTTGATATCCGGGAGGAGTTCGGGGACTTTGTCATTGAAAATTTCGTGGATGAATATCTGGCCGGCCGCACGCCCAATCCCTGTGTGCTCTGCAACACCCATATCAAATGGCGAGCCCTGTTGAAACGGGCCGATGCCCTTGACTGTGAACATATCGCTACGGGCCACTACGCCCAGGTCCGCCGGCACGATAACGGGCGGTATGTGATCGGCAAAGGCGTGGATGACACGAAGGACCAGAGCTACGTACTCTGGGGATTACAGCAGGACCTGCTCAGCCGCACTTTACTACCGCTGGGCCCCTACCGCAAGACGGAGATCCGCCAGTTGGCATACGACTATGGCTATCCGGAACTGGCTAAAAAGAATGAAAGCTACGAGATCTGCTTTGTCCCCGACAATGACTACCGCGGTTTCCTCAAGCGCCGCATACCGGGTCTGGAGCAGCGGGTGGAGGGCGGCACATTCATAGACAAGAACGGACGGGTGCTCGGCCGGCACAAGGGCTATCCTTTTTATACCATCGGGCAGCGCAAGGGTCTGGAGATCGCATTGGGCAAACCGGTCTTCGTGACCCGTATCGACCCGGAGACCAATACGGTCACCCTGGGTGATGAGACGGACCTGGAGCAGAATGACATGGCCGTAAGCCAGGTCAATCTGATCAAATATGACACGGTACCTTCCGGCATGCAAGCCCTTACCCGGATACGATACAAGGACCCCGGTGCCCTGAGCTCACTTCAATTGGACAACGGCAGCATGCGGGTCCGCTTTTACCACCCGGTGAAGGGCATCGCACCCGGCCAAAGCGCCGTTTTTTATGAGGGAACGGATGTCATCGGAGGGGGCATCATCCAACGCGGGGAGCTGGTTTGAACCCGGGTTTCCCGATCCCCATTTTTTTTGTACCTTACTCATCCGTTTACCCTGGAAAACAAACCTGACGTTATCCGTGAAAAAAGAAACTTCTGTCATGCGCATCCGATCGTTGGTACCGATCCTGCTGTTGAGCACCCTTTTCGCCTGTAATGAGAAAGAGGACCTGGTAACGGAACCACTGACAGACTATCTGCCCCTGGCGGCGGGCAAGTACATTACCTATCGCCTGGATTCGCTGGTATTCCCTGATTTCGGACGTAAGACCGAGGTACACAAATACCAGGTGCGTCATCAGGTAGACACGCTTGTGACCGACAACCTGGGACGCCCCTCCTGGAGGATCTACCGTTTCATCCGGGACTCTGCTGGCTTGCAGCCCTGGCGTTCCCATGGCACCTACTGGGTCACAATGGCGGCTGACCAGGCGGAAAACATCGATGACAACCTCCGCGTCATCAAATTGCACCAGCCTGTCCGTAGCGGCTTTCAGTGGAAAGGGAACCGCTACCTGTCCGACAACCCGTACGGCTCCCTATTCAATTTCAGCAATGATGACAACATGGCCGATTGGGATTTCCGTTATTCCGGCACGGGCGGATCATTCAGTTATCAGGGCAGGACCTATACGAATGTGATCACCGTAGAACAGGCCGATGAGTCATTCAATGTCCCCATCACCAGTACGAACGCATATGCCGCACGTTCGCGATCAGTTGAACGGTATTCGAAGGGGATCGGCCTGGTATACAGGGAATACGAACTGTGGGAATACCAACCGAATACCGGTGGAGCCGGCGGGCCCTACAAAACAGGATTTGGCATCACCCAGTGGATGATCGACCGGAACTAAGTCTGCGTATTCCACTACCTTTAATCCCGAAATTCATCGCCGATGAAACGACATGTTGCCGCGCTGACGGTCCTACTGCTGCTGTCGGAACTCGCGTCCGCACAGTTCACCCGCTACGTTGTTCGGTTCAGGAACAAAGGAGGCACC
>JBJOMF010000025.1:0-3119 GCA_046052505.1 Bacteroidota bacterium
GCATTTTACCAAATACCTTTATGAGCGGGATACCGTCTTCGCGACGGTTTGGGTCTTTATCTTCATCGTTGCACTCGGCTCGATACCCCTGAACCTCGGGGTACTGAATCCGATCAAACTGGGGTTGAAGGATTTCGACTTCAACGATATGAGCTATTCCAAGCTGGGGAAGGCCGGAAATACCCCGCTGGATTCCAATGTCGTTATTGTAAATATCGGACAGGCCGACCGAGAAGGGATCGCCGCGCTGATCGACAAAACGGCTTCCTACGGTCCAAAGGTCATGGGTCTCGATGTTATGTTCGAAGGACCCAGGGACCCTTACAAGGATTCCCTGCTGCGCGCCACGGTCAACCGAAACCGGAACCTGGTACTGGCCGTCAAGTTCCAAACGGACAGCTCCGGCCGGCTGATCACCACCGGGAACCATTTCAAGACCGATTCGACGCTGACCGGCTATGTGAACTTCCCCTACGAGGAAAAAGAAACGGTCCGCACCTACAATGCCTTCCGAAAAGACGACACGGAGCCCGACGCCCTGCTGCCGGCATTTACGTCTACCCTGCTGCAGCAGTACCGCCCGGAAGTGTATGAAAACGTACGGAAGAAAGGAGACAAGAAGATCATCATCAACTACAGCCGCCGGGTGACACAGGAAAAGAAACAGTACCTGGTTTTCGAGGGCGAGGACCTGCTGACGGATAATGTGGATGGCTCCAGCCTGCAAGGCAAGATCGTGCTGCTGGCTTACGTGAATACCGACCCCAACGATATCGAGGACAAGAAATTCACGCCGATGAACGAGAAGTTCGCCGGCAAGTCCACCCCCGACATGAACGGCATCATCGTACATGCGAACATCCTGTCCATGGCCCTGGAAGGGAACTACGTGAAAAAGGTATCTTTGTGGATCAACCTGCTGATCGCGATCGTGGTCTGCTGGTTGCACATGTCGTTCTTTGTCAGATATTACCTCGAAAGCCATATCTGGTTCCACCTGGTGGCGAAGATCGCGCAGGTGGCCTCGGCCATCTTCTTCGTTTGGCTGGGCATTTACCTGTTCGACCAGTACCGGTTGAAAGTGGACCTGAAGCTGAGCTTGATCACGATCGTCATGGCGGTGGACGTGATCTACTTTTATGAGGCCTGGGCCGTATGGATGCATAAGAAATTCCATTATAAGACCGTATTCAAACCCCATCACCACTGACCCTGAACCCGATCAAAAAACGTAAAAACCATAACGATGAGAACCCTATCATTCCTGATCCTCCTGACCGCTTGCACCATCCCTTCGATGGCACAAGACCAGTACCTGCTCTACAGTTACAAAGGGAACGTGACCGTTGTCGAAAAGACCGTTGAATCCAAAGCCAAGGCGGGTAAACCGCTCGATGCGTCCGCTACCCTCAAAGTGCCTGCCGGGGCAAGCGTGACCCTGATCTGTAATGAAGCGGCCATGTTCACCATATCCAAGCCGGGCAACTACGCCATGGCCAAGTTCTCCGACTCCTGCCGGGTGACCAGTACCAACGTCAGCGCCAATTATGTGAAGTACGTGTGGGCACAAATGACCAAACCCAGCGGATCTCCGGGAAGTAACCGTAAGGCCTATATGAACACCGTGGGTGCGGTCAGCCGCTCCATCAACAACGTTTGGGTCGACCCCCGGCTCGATACCGTGAACTACTCAGGGGGCGTTTTCCCCCTCTCCTGGAAATCCTATGCAGAGGCAAAGGAGTTCGACTTTTTCCTTTTTTATGATACGGACATGATGAACCCCTTCTACTCTTCCACCGTCACCAAGCTGAAGATCGAGATCCCCAGCTTCCTCGCACGGATGAAACCGGGCAAGAGCTATTTCTGGATCGCAGCGGTCAAAGGTGAGGAGAATGAAGAGCGCAAAGTGCTGAACTTTGTTACCAAAGAGACATACGAGCAGGTACTTCGCAATATCAAAAGCCAGGCCGGTGGAGTTGAAGCTCCAGCCGAAGAAGCCTACCGAATTGCGTTCATGCTCGAGGACGCGCATTACCTGGCCGAGGCCTACGAATACTACGTAAAGGCGGCCCAGCTCGACAGCGCGAACGTGTTGTACCGATCGACACTCATGTCATTCAAGAAGGACTACGAGATCAAGTGACCGATCGTCTAGCGAGGCTACGGACCGTCTTGCCCTCCGGCCGGACGGTCCTTTCCGTTAATTTTACCGTATGAAGATCGCTTTCTGGTCGGTCGGTAAAGCCCATGAACCCTACATCAAGACGGGCGTGGAAACATTCACGCGGCGCATCGGGCATTATTATCCGGTCGACTGGCAACTGATCCCCACACCCAAACAGGCCGGCATGCTCAGTGAGATGGACCTGAGAAAAAAGGAAGGCCAGCTGGTGCTGGATTGGCTGGAGCCTGACGATTTCCTGGTGGCCCTGGACGAGCGGGGAAAACAGATGAGCAGTCCGGAACTGGCAGCCTTCGTCGAAAAGCGGGCGATGGAGCGGGTGAAACGCCTGGTCTTCCTCATTGGAGGTGCCTATGGACTGGATGGGACCGTACTGAAAAAAGCCCGTTTCACCTGGAGCCTCTCGCCCCTGGTGTTCCCCCATCAGCTGGTCCGCCTAATCCTCGCCGAACAGGTATACCGGGCCTGCACGATCATCCGCAATGAGAAATACCACCATGACTGAGGAACGACAAAGCCCTACCTTCGGGGCCGAGTCGACCGCATATGGAAATGTCCATTACCCTTATCCTGGTCATTCTGACCGGCCTGGTCTCGCTCACGGCCTTTTCGAATGAGC
This sequence comes from Bacteroidota bacterium, assembly GCA_046052505.1. Lineage (GTDB taxonomy): Bacteria > Bacteroidota > Bacteroidia > Chitinophagales > Chitinophagaceae > JJ008. The sequence goes on from JBJOMF010000025.1 coordinate 2,802, forward strand.
GTATGATCGATCAGCTGATCTTTTATCCGCCCGCCATCGGTCGTGGCCAGTGGTACCGATTCTTCACCTGCGGCCTGATCCATGCCGATGCCGGTCATCTTATTTTCAATATGCTCGCGTTATACCTCTTTGGCCAGGGATCCCGTATCGAGGCAGGGGGCACTGTGCTCTATACCGGTGTTGAGTTCCAGTTTCAGACCATCTTCGGGGAAAGGGGCAAATACCTATACCTATTGATGTACCTGCTGGCATTGGGAGCCTCCCTCCTACCGACTTTTGCCCGAAACCGACACAATTATCACTACCGGAGTCTGGGAG